>DATEIA010000195.1:0-6228 GCA_035279305.1 Rhizomicrobium sp. | reverse complement strand
CCCTCGCCGCTGGTGCCCAATGTGGAGACGCTGGCGGACGCGCATGTGAAGACCGGCGCCTTGCAGGCACGGCTTCAGTCCTGGGTGGCGGCGCGCATCGCCGCCAAGCTGGGACCGCTTCTGGCGCTGCGCGACGCGGCCGAGGCCCCGACGGGCGAACAAAATGCTCTGAACGGCCAGGCGCGTGGCATCGCCCATCAATTGGCGGAGAATTTCGCTGCCGTCGACCGCGCCCAGCTGGCGCTGCCGGAAAAGCTCGGGCCCCTGGTGCGGGCCTTGCGTCCGTTCGGTGTCTGGTTCGGGCGGCGCACGGTCTATCTGCCCAAGCTGCTGCGGCCCGATGCGGCCGCGTTGCTCACTTTGCTGTGGGGGGTGTGGACCAAAAAGGATGCGCCACCTGCGCCGCCCGCACCGGGACTGACGTCCTTTGCCGTCGATAAAGGTTCGGATATCGCCGCGCTACATCCCGCCGGTTTTGCGGTCCTGGGTGGCCGCGCCATCCGCTTCGACATGCTGGAACGGCTGGAGGATGAACTGGAGCAGGCACTGTCCTCCGGCACCGATGCGGATACGGTGATGGCCAAACTCGTATCGCTGCTGGGCGCGAGCAAGGAAGAAGCCGCCACCGTCATTGCCGCGCTGGGTTGGCGGACGATCGCGGTGGCCGATGCCAAGCCGGTATGGCGCCGGGCAAAGCAAAAGCCGCGCCGTCCTGCCGAGCCGCGCAAATCCCAACCAGCGCCCGATCCCCATTCGCCCTTTGCCGGCCTGGCCGCGTTACGTCTCAGATGAGCCGCCGGCCATGAGTCGTCTGGACACATGGCTGTTTCATGCCCGCCTCTATCGCACCCGGCTATTGGCCCAGGCCGCGACCGAGGCCGGCCGCGTCCGCTTGAACGGGGTGAAGGTTCAAAAGCCCGGCCATGTGCTGAAGGCAGGGGACGTCCTCACTTTGGGCAAGGGCAGCCAAGTGATCGCGGTCCGGGTGCTGGCGCTGGCGCAAAGGCGCGGCCCGGCGCAGGAAGCCCAGGCCCTGTACCAAGTGATCGAATAGTTGAGATTCATTCGCAAATACTGCGGCCTCAATACCCTTGCCTCCCGGGCCGACGCGCCGTAAGCACAGCCCGTTTTTGCCCAATGCCGCCTGGAGCCTGCCCATGACCTATGTCGTCACCGAAGCCTGCATCAAGTGCAAGTTCATGGACTGCGTCGAGGTCTGCCCGGTGGATTGCTTCTACGAAGGCGAGAATATGTTGGTGATCAACCCCGACGAATGCATCGATTGCGGGGTTTGCGAGCCGGAATGCCCGCCCGAGGCCATCAAGGCCGATACCGAATCGGGTCTGGAAAAATGGCTGTCGGTGAATGCCGAATATGCCAAAAGCTGGCCCAATATCGCCCAGAAGGGCGAGCCGCCCTCGGACGCCAAGGAAATGCAAGGCGTGCCGGACAAGTTTGAGAAGTTCTTCTCGCCCAATCCGGGTTCCGGCTCCTAGGCGTCCTCGGTTTATATTGGTCGCACGGGCCACGGCTCGCTTCGCTCGCCTGCCCGATGCTCCGCGACGCCAAGAAAATGCAAGGCGTGCCGGACAAATTCGAGAAATTCTTCTCGCCGAACCCCGGCTCCGGCTTGTAACCGCCCTACACGTTCCGGCTGTCGTCTGCATACAGAACAACCGTCCCAAAGGGTTGAATTGCCTGCCCTTTCGGTTGGGCTTGAATAAACATCGCCAAATCAATGGGATGGCACGGTTTTTCCTTCCATTTTCGACAATCTTGTGATAGGGTCCTTGCTGTTCAGAAGACACAGGACAAGAGCTGCCATCCGGGCGCCCCACCGGTGGATTAGCCAGTTTTGTCACCACAGGAAAAAAAATGACCGCCGTTAAGACACCGCCCAAGCCTATTGCCGCGCCTGCCAAGAAGGTCCCCGCCAACTCCAACAAGAAGCATGAGTTCAAGACCAACGACCATGTCGTCTATCCGACACATGGCGTGGGCAAGGTCTCCGGCATCGAGGAAAAGGAAGTGGCCGGCGCGCGTCTGGAATTGTTCATCATCGAGTTCGAAAAGGACAAGATGACCCTGCGCGTCCCCACCCTCAAGGCCAAGGCCGTGGGCATGCGCAAGCTCTCTTCGCCGGAAGTCGTGGCCGGCGCCCTCAACACGCTGAAGGGCCGTGCCCGCATCAAGCGCACCATGTGGTCGCGCCGCGCCCAGGAGTACGAAGCCAAGATCGACTCGGGCGATCTGGTCTCGATCGCCGAAGTGGTGCGCGACCTGCATCGCGCCGGCGGCCAGCCGGAGCAGTCCTATTCCGAGCGCCAGCTTTATGAAAAGGCTCTGGCCCGCATGGCCCGCGAAGTCGCCGCCGTCGAAAAGACCGACGAACCGACCGCGGTCAAGCGCGTCGAAGGCATGCTGACCAAGAAGGCCGCATAAACCGGCAAGAAATTGCGATCCTCTATCGCATCAGGAAGAGCCCGGTGGAAACGCCGGGCTTTTTCTTTTATGGTTTCGCCATGCCCAAGGCCAAAGCCTTTATCAAGAACCACCGCGACGGCAGCCTCTGGGCCAAGGGGCAGACATTGGGCGGCGTGCCAACCGGCTATTGGGAATGGTATCGCAAGGATGGAACAAAGTTACGCTCGGGATATTTCGAAGCGGGCGTACAGGTCGGGGAATGGACGACCTATGACGCAAAAGGCCGGGTGTACAAGGTCACCAAGATGAAATCGAAGCCGCGCTAGTTCAGCACTTCAATCTGCGACGGATTGGACAGCGCGATTTCCGGCCGCCCGCGATAGTCCTGCACAATGCCCCGGATGCGGACATGGCGCCCCGCCAGCCCGTCCAGATCGAAATCGCGGAAAGCGCGCCGGTCACCCGGTGCAATCAGGGCGGAGAAACTCCAGCGCCCTTTGCCGCCGAAATCCAAAAAAGTCCGTCCGTCGGCCCGGCCGATATGGCTGACCACGCCCTCCACCAGTTGGAAGCTGCCCGTGGCGCCTTTCACATCCTGCGGCGTGCGGATCCGATAGACCGGAAGAGCCCACAACCCAGCCCGCTTGGCACGGCCTCGGGCCTCCGCCTCATAGAGATCCGGCGCGCATTCGGTGCGGTCGGGGGAGATCGCCGCCCGCGCCAGCCCCTGTTCCAGCAACGCGATCTGCAGCCATTCCCGGCCGAAGGCTTGAACCCGCAACCGTCCATAGCGGTCGTTGCTGGGAGGATCGGCGGTAAAGCTGACGGAACCGGAAAGCGCCAGGCTGGAGAGCGCCGCGCGTGCACGATCGGCCAAGTCACGCGGCCCGTCCAGCGGCAAGCGGATGCCTTCCAATTGCAGAGCGCGTCCATCCGGCAGCACGAGCCCGCCACCTTGTTCCACGCGCAGCACACGGGCATGGGCGATTGCGATCCTGCCGGCGCAATCGGAAATGAAGCGTTCTTGCGATGCCGCATAAGCGTCCAGCGGAAACCATATTGCCGCCCAAATCGCTCCATAACTCAGGACATAGGTGATCCGCGCGATCCGCATGCGGCCATAGGTTCGAAAACCAACGGTGCGGTCAAGCGTTACCCAATCGAGCGAAAGTTAACAGCCATGGCCTTGTTTGCATTAGCCCCCAAGTTTCCCGATGTTGCCGCCATGCCCGCCGATGTGCGGGAGGCAATCCCCGCTCTTACCGTCATGATGGTCAATGGCGCGGTGAATTTCCTGATCGCGGTGCTGATCCTGATCGCGGGCTGGGTGGCGGCGCGCTGGGTCGGGCGCTGGGTGCACGATTTGATCGACCGCAGCCATTACATCGACGACACCTTGAAGCCGCTGATCTCCAACTTCGCCGCCTATGGCGTCCTGACGATCACGGTGGTGGCGGTACTCAGTCAATTCGGGGTCCAGACCACTTCGCTGATCGCCCTGTTGGGCGCGGCCGGCCTGGCCATCGGCCTGGCGCTGCAAGGCACCCTGTCGAATGTGGCCTCCGGGGTGATGCTGCTGATCCTACGCCCTTTCCGTATCTACGATAAAATCAAGGTGGCGGATGTGGCGGGCACGGTGCGCGAGATCGGGCTGTTCCGCACCGAAATCGTCACCGACGACGGCAACTTTGTCTCCATCCCCAACGCCACTTTGTTTTCCGGCACCATCATCAATGCCTCGCGGGAGAGCATGCGGCGGACCCATTTCACCGTCGAAGTCGATCGCAGTGAGAGCATCGATGCGGTGCAAAAGTCTATTTTGGAAAAACTGGAGCGCGAACCACGGGTGCTGAAGGCGCCTGCGCCCGCCGTCGAGGTGGATATGTTGGGGCCGATTTCGACCACCCTCACGGTCCAGGCCTGGGTCCGCAACAGCGGCTATTTGGCGACCCTGTCCGACCTCAAGAAGCAGGTGCGTGAGGCGTTGCAGGGCGCCGACATTGCCGCACCGGTGCCGGTGGCGGCGCCCGCAGTGGCCCCTTGGACTCCATCTGCCGGGCAACCGACCCGAGACGGCAAGAGACCGAACTAAATCAGATGAAACACTTGCCCCTCATGCTTCGACAGGCTCAGCATGAGGAGTTTGCTTGATATCCTCACCCTGAGCTTGTCGAAGGGTGAGGAATGTCGTCTAGCCTCTTGCTTTCAAACTTACTCCGGGCGGCGGGGTCGCATCGTCCGGCACGAAGAAATCCGGCATCAGATCTTTGGTGGGATCGACGCGGTACGGGTCGAAATCCGTCACCCCATTCTCGGCCAGGACTGTGTCGTCGATCAGGAAGTGGCCGCTGAAGCTTTTCGGCTTGTTCAAGACGTGCCAGGCGGCATCGGCGACGATCTGAGGCTTGCGGCAATGGGAAATCCCCTCGTCTCCCGCCAGGATATTACGGATCGCGGCGGTGGCGATGGCGGTGCGCGGCCATAAGGCATTGAAGGCAACCTGGCCGCGAAATTCCTCGGCCATGCCCAGCACGCACAGGCTCATGCCGTATTTCGCCATGGTATAGGCCGGATGGGGCGCGAACCATTTGGGCGCCAGATTGAGCGGCGGCGACAGCATCAGCACATGCGGGTTCGCCGCTTTCTTCAAATAGGGCATGCAAGCCTTGGAGACCAGGAAGGTTCCCCGCGCATTGACCTGATGCATCAGGTCGTAACGTTTCATCGCGGTGCCTTCGGTGCCGGCGAGGGAAATCGCGCTGGCATTGTTGACGCAGATATCGATACCCCCGAACTTCGCCGCGCAGGCGTCTACCGCCGCCAGCACCTGATCCTCGAAGCGGATATCGCAGGGAAAAGCCAGCGCCTTGCCGCCGGCCTGCTCGATTTGGGCGGCGGCGGCGGCGATGGTGCCCGGCAGGCGCGGATCTTCGGCAACACTTTTGGCGGCAATGGCGATATTGGCGCCATCGCGCGCGCAGCGCAGCGCGATGGCCAAGCCGATACCCCGGCTGGCGCCGGTGATGAACAGCGTCTTGCCTGCCAGCGACATATTAACCCCGCTTTTCGGCCTATATGACATGGAATGAGGCCTCTGCGCAGCGGGCTTGGGGTACCGGAACAACTGCCGCGGCCGGGCTTAAGTCGCTGTCGCGCGCCCGGCCTTGGGCATTTTCTCCATTCGCATTGCGAATGGAGAAAATGACGCTAAATTGCCTGCCCCATGATCGATCTGCTGACCAAAACCGCGATTGCCGACCCCAAGGGTGTCGCCGAAGCGGCCCGTATCCTTAAGGAAGGCGGACTTGTCGCCTTCCCGACCGAAACCGTTTACGGCCTGGGCGCCGACGCCACCAATGGCGAAGCCGTGGCCGCGATTTTTGCCGCCAAGGGCCGTCCCCTGTTCAACCCGCTGATCGTGCATGTCGAGGGTCTGGAAGAAGCGCGGCGGCATGTGGAACTTTCACCCCGCGCCCAGGCGCTGGCGGAGAGGTTCTGGCCGGGCGCCCTCACCCTGGTCCTGCCTCGGCGCAAGAATTCACCGCTTTCGCTGTTGGTCAGCGCCGGCCTGGATACGGTCGCCTTGCGCGCGCCGTCGCATCCGGCCGCCATCGCGCTGCTGAAAGAGACCGGCCGCCCCGTCGCCGGCCCCTCCGCCAACCAGTCGGGCCAGGTCACCGCCACCACCGCCGCCCATGTCGCCGAAAGCCTGGGCGGCAAGCTGGATTTCATTCTCGATGCCGGCAGCGCCACCTTGGGCATCGAATCCACGGTGATCGGATTTGACGGCGACCGTCCACTGCT
>DATEIA010000194.1:0-6099 GCA_035279305.1 Rhizomicrobium sp. | reverse complement strand
CCAGGGCATCGCCAATGCCGTGGGCATGGCGCTGGCCGAGCGGCTGCTCAATGCCCGCTTCGGCGACGAACTGGTCGATCACAAGACCTATGTCATCGCCAGCGACGGCGATCTGATGGAAGGCATCAGCCAGGAAGCGATCACGCTTGCCGGGCATCTGGGGCTCTCCAACCTGATCGTGTTGTGGGACCACAACAACATCACCATCGACGGCGCCCTCGCATTGTCGGATTCCACCAACCAGGCGGAGCGCTTCCAGGCGGCGGGCTGGACGGTGGACAGCTGCGACGGCCATGACGGTGCCGATATTTTCCGCGCATTGGAAAAGGCGCAGACATCCGACCGCCCGGTGATGATCGCCTGCCGCACCGTCATCGGTTTCGGTATGCCGGGCCGCCAAGGCACTCAGAAAGCGCACAGTGATGCGCCGGGCGCTGATGTGGTGGCGGGCACACGCAAGGAATTGGGCTGGGACTATCCACCTTTCGTCGTGCCCGACGATCTGCTGGCCCAATGGCGCGCCATCGGCAAGACGGGCGAAGCCGCTCACAAGGCCTGGGCCGCGCGCAAATCCGCCAGCAACCTGGCCAAGGATTTCGACGATGCCATCAACGGCGTGATCCCCGCTTCCCTGGGCCCCGCACTGGCGGCGCTGAAGGAGAAGCTTTCGGCGGAAAAGCCCAGCGCCGGCACCCGCAAGATGTCGGAAAAAGCGCTGGAGGTGATCAATGCCGAACTTGCGACCACTATCGGCGGCTCCGCCGACCTGACCCCGTCCAACAACACCAAGACCAAGAATATCGACGGTGTGACACCGGGCAATTTCGCCGGCCGCTACATCCATTACGGCATCCGCGAGCATGGCATGTGCGCCGCCATGAACGGCATGGCGCTGCATGGCGGGATCATTCCCTATGGCGGCACCTTCATGGTATTCAGCGATTATTGCCGCCCCGCCATCCGCCTGGCCGCCCTGATGGGCATAAGGGTGGTGTTTGTGATGACCCATGACTCCATCGGCGTCGGCGAAGACGGACCGACCCATCAGCCGGTCGAGCATCTGGCCGCCCTGCGCGCCATTCCGGGTCTTTTGGTGATGCGCCCCGCCGACGGCGTCGAAACCGCGGAGTGCTGGGAACTCGCCTTAAGGAATGACGGCCGTCCCAGCCTGATCGCCTTCTCGCGCCAGGACGTGCCCACGCTGCGCGACAAGCACACCAACGAAAATCTGTCGGCCAAGGGCGCTTATGAATTGGCCGGCGACGCGAATGCGAAAGTCACTTTCCTGGCCACCGGCACCGAAGTCAGCCTGGCGATGGAAGCCCGTGCCACACTGGCCGCCGAAGGCATTGCTGCGCGTGTGGTGTCGATGCCCTGCTGGGCTCTGTTCGAGCAACAGCCGGAGGACTATCGCAAGAAGATTCTCGGCCCCGGCACCGTCAAGGTCGCCATCGAGGCCGCCGGGTGCCAAGGCTGGGACCGCTATATCGGATCGCCCTTGTTGGGGGAGGCTGGCGCCTTCATCGGCATGCACAGTTTCGGCGCCAGCGGCCCTTACAAGGACGTTTATAAGAAATTCGGCATCACCGCCGACGCGGCTGTGGCCGCTGCAAAGAAATTGTTGAGATAGCGTGCCGATGAAAAGGATTCACTCGCCGCGTGGACACGCGGCGGATGGGTGGCCCGCCCTCTCTTCTAATTGTAAAGAGGGTCGGGCCATGACAATTTTTAATCACGCGATGCGTTGCATCGCGTTTAGGGAGTAAGGTGAATGGCACTTCGGGTTGCAATCAATGGTTTTGGCCGCATCGGACGGCTGGTTCTGCGGGCGATCGTGGAATCGGGACGCCGCGATATCGAGGTCGTGGCGGTCAACGATCTGGGACCCGTCGAAACCAACGCCCATCTGCTGCGCTATGATAGCATCCATGGCCGTTTTCCCGCCCAGGTGAGCGTGGACGGCGAATATATGATCGCCGCCGGTCACAAGATCAAAGTGACGGCCATCAAGAACCCCGCCGAGCTGCCGCACAAAGAGCTGGACGTGGACATCGCGCTGGAATGCACCGGCATTTTCACCTCCAAGGAAAAAGCCAGCGCGCATCTGACGGCGGGCGCCAAGCGCGTGCTGGTGTCCGCGCCGTGCGACAGCGCCGACCTGACAGTGGTCTATGGCGTCAATCACGACCAGCTCACCAAGGATCATCTGGTCGTGTCCAATGCCTCCTGCACCACCAACTGCCTGGTGCCGGTGGCCAAGGTGTTGCACGACGCGGTCGGCATCGAACGCGGCATGATGACCACCATTCACAGTTACACCAACGACCAGCCCTCGCTGGACCAGATGCACAAGGACCTGTACCGCGCCCGCGCCGCGGCGCTGTCGATGATCCCGACCTCGACCGGCGCCGCCAAGGCGGTGGGCCTGGTATTGCCGGAACTGAAAGGCAAGCTGGACGGCATTTCGGTGCGCGTGCCGACCCCCAATGTCTCGCTGGTGGATTTGAAATTCGTTTCCAAGAAGGCGACCAGCGTCCAGGAAATCAACGACGCCATCAAGGGCGCCGCGATAGGTCCGCTCAAGGGCATTCTGGAGGTGGTGCACGACAAGCTGGTGTCGATGGACTTCAACCACAATCCCGCTTCCTCCAGCTTCGCGCTGGACCAGACCAAGGTGATGGACGGCACGTTCGTGTCGGTGATGACCTGGTATGACAATGAGTGGGGCTTTTCCAACCGCATGGCGGATACCGCGGTGGCCATGGGCAAGCTGATTTAATGGCCTTCCGGACCCTCGATGACCTGAACGTGAAGGCAAAGCGCGTGCTGGTACGCGCTGACCTCAATGTCCCGGTCTCGGGCGGCAAGGTGACCGACGCCACCCGCATCGCGCGTCAGGCCCCCACCATCCGCGAACTCGCCGAAGCGGGGGCGCGGGTGATCGTGCTCAGCCATTTCGACCGGCCCAAGGGCAAGGTCGTGCCCTCCATGTCGCTGAAGATCCTGCAGACGCCGCTGTCGGAAGCGGTGGGCCGCCAAATCGCCTTTGCCGAGGATTGCATCGGCCCCGGGGCGCAAGCCGCCGCCGCGGCCCTGAAGGACGGCGATGTCCTGCTGCTGGAAAACACACGCTTTCACAAGGGCGAGGAAGACAATGATCCGGCGATGGCCAAGCAATTGGCGGCGTTGGGCGACATTTTCGTGAACGACGCCTTCAGCGCCGCGCACCGCGCCCATGCTTCGACCGAAGGCGTGGCGCGGCTTCTGCCCAATGCGGCGGGGCGTTCGATGCAGGCCGAACTCACCCATTTGCAAAAGGCGCTGGGCAATCCCGAGCGCCCGCTGCTGGCGGTGGTGGGCGGCGCCAAAGTTTCCACCAAGATCGCGCTGCTGGAAAATCTGGTGACGCGGGTCGAGACCTTGGTGATCGGCGGCGCCATGGCCAACACCTTCCTGGCCGCGCAAGGCATCGGCGTCGGCAAGTCGCTTTATGAACCCGATCATCTGGAGACCGCGCGCAAGGTGATCCATATGGCAAACGAATCCGGCGCGGTAATCCTGCTGCCGAGCGATCTGGTGGTGGCCAAGGAATTCAAGGCCGGCGCCACCCACCGCACGGCTGCGGCCGGGGACATTGGCCCCGACGAGATGGCGCTGGATGTGGGCCCCGACAGCATCAAGGCCTTTGAAAACCGCCTGCTGACCACCCGCACCCTGGTGTGGAACGGACCGTTCGGCGCCTTCGAAACCCCGCCCTTCGACCGCGGCACGGTGGCGGCGGCGCAAATCGTCGCGGCCGCGACACGGGCCGGTTCGTTGTTGTCGGTGGCGGGTGGCGGCGATACCGTGGCGGCCTTGGCCCATGCCGGCGTGGAACAGGATTTCACCTATGTCTCCACCGCGGGTGGGGCATTCCTGGAATGGCTGGAAGGAAAAACATTGCCGGGAGTCGAAGCCCTGCAAACCAAATAGAGGAAATGGGAAATGAATCTGGACGAATTGAACGCAATCGCCAAAAAGATGGTGGCGCCGGGCAAGGGCCTGCTGGCGGCGGACGAATCCAACAACACCATCGGCAAGCGCTTCGCCGACATTGCAACGGAAAACACCGAAAACAACCGCCGCGATTATCGCGAGTTCATGTTCCGCACCGACGTGGCGATGAAGAATCACATTTCCGGCGTCATCTTGTATGACGAGACCATCCGCCAGAAAGCCAAGGACGGCACCACCTTGGTCAAACTGATCGAGGATGCCGGCGCGGTTCCGGGCATCAAGGTCGATACCGGTCCCATGGCGATGCCCGGCTTCCCGGGTGAGGTTATCACGCAGGGCCTGGACGGCCTGCGCGAGCGTTTCGCCGAGTATCACAGACTGGGCGCCCGCTTCGCCAAATGGCGCGCAGTGCTCGACATCGCCTCGGGCATTCCGACCTATGGCGCCGTCCATGCCAACGCCCAGGCGATGGCCCGCTACGCCGCGCTGGCGCAGGAAGCCGGCATCGTGCCGATCATCGAGCCGGAAGTGCTGATGGACGGTGACCATGATGCTGCGCGCTGCGAGGATGTGACTCTGTTCGTGCACAAGGAGTTCTTCCAGCAACTCTATATCGCGCGCGTCGCGCTGGAAGGCATCATCCTCAAGCCCAACATGATCGTGGCGGGCAAGAAAAGCGCCAAGAAGGCGGGCGTACAGGAAGTCGCTGAGCGAACCTTGCGCGTGCTCCGCCGCACCACCCCGTCGGCGGTGCCGGGTATCGCCTTCCTGTCGGGTGGCCAGTCGGACATCGACGCCACCGCGCATCTGGACGCCATGAACAAGATCGGCGGCAATCCCTGGCCGCTGACCTTCTCCTATGGCCGTGCCCTGCAGGCCGCGCCGCAAAAGGCCTGGGGCGGCAAGGAAGCCAATGTCGCCGCCGGCAAGGCCGCCTTCGCCCACCGCGCGCTGATGAACTTCAACGCCGCGCTGGGAAAATGGAAACAGGCGGACGAAAAGGCGGCCTAGTTGTTATTATTGAACCCCTCCGATTTCGCTTCGATTGGCTTGGTCGCCAACCTCGCCCTCTCGGCCCTTTGGGCCTCGAACGCTGAAATCACCTCCCCTTCCTGTGCGCTGACGCGCACGAAGGGGAGGCGGATCTCTGGAATTCGCAACCGGAATGTCTGATTGCCGCTTGTATCTCGTTTCGCCGCCGAAGCTCTCGGCGGCGAATTTTTTGATCCCGCTGCGCGAGGCGCTGCAGGGCGGCGATGTCGCCTCCTTCCAGCTGCGCCTCAAGCATGTCAGCGACGATGAGATCCGCCGCGCCGTGGATATCTTGCGTCCCGCCGTGCAGGCGGGCGGCACCGCCTTCATCCTTAACGACCGGCCCGATCTGGCCGTCGAGCTGGGCTGCGACGGCGTGCATATCGGGCAGGAAGATGCCTCTTACGCCGAAGCGCGGCGCTTGCTGCCCGACGGCATTGTCGGCGTCACCTGCCACGACAGCCGCCATCTGGCGATGGAAGCGGGCGAAGCCGGCGCCGACTATGTCGCCTTCGGCGCCTTCTTTCCCACCCAGACGAAAGAACCCAAAACCCAAGCCGACATCGAACTGTTGCGCTGGTGGAGCCAAACCATGGTGGTGCCCTGCGTCGCCATCGGCGGCATCACCATCGCCAACGCGCCAACCCTGATCGAAGCGGGCGCGGACTTCCTGGCCGTGTCGGCAGGAGTGTGGGAGCATCCCGACGGGCCGGAAAGCGCCGTGCGCCAGCTCAATACGCTTTTCGCCGGATAGCCTGGCAACTGTTTCCACGTCCCAACGCAGCCTATACCTGCTGGCCCAATGCCCTGAATGTCATCCCCGGCGAGACGCGCGGTTACGCGCGACGAGGAAAGGGGATCCAGGTATCAAACACCTATAGGTATCTGGTACCTGGATCCCCTTCCCCTCGCGCAGCAGTGCTGCGCTCGGCCGGGGATGACAAGCAGGGGCAAGGTTGCTAGAACCCGCCCGCTCTTTGAACCTGTTAGCCGTCACCACCCGCGCGCGGAGGCGCGAACCCTTATGGCCAAGATCACCGGCAACGAAATCAGCCCCGGCACCCTGATCAA
>DATEIA010000193.1:0-2714 GCA_035279305.1 Rhizomicrobium sp. | reverse complement strand
CGCGATGGGAAGGTCGTAATGGCTGCCTTCCTTGGGAAGATCGGCGGGGGCGAGATTGACGGTGATGCGCTTGAAGGGCAGCGCCAGGCCGATGGCCGACAGCGCGGCGCGCACCCGCTCGCGGCTCTCCGCCACCGCCTTATCGGCCAGGCCCACGATGTTGAACAGGCCGTTGCCGCCGTCGCCGATATGGACTTGCACATCGACTTCGCGGGCTTCGACGCCTTGGAACGCGACGGTGTAGATATGAGAAACTGTCATTTAAGCCCCGGCCCGGAGCGGAGCCTAGCTGCGCGGCAGTGAATCGCGCAAGGCCGCTGTTCATTTCCAGCGCGGCAGCGCGGTCTCGATGCATCGATCGTGAAATGCGGGCGGGCAGTGATATGGTTGCCTGTGATCTTTGGTCCAAGGAGATGATCCGGTGTTTCGTTATGACAAACGCACTGGGAAAATCGAAGACGAGGAAACCGGGATTGTCCTTCGTCATGGCGGCAAGACTGACGTCGATATGGCGGCCTACGTATATTTCGATCCTTCCAACCCTGTGAAGACTGCGACATATCTGAGGCCTGGAGAAGTGCAGTTATGGGCGAACTTCGTCTATGCGGGGCCGCCCGCGAAGGCTGAGGAGGGCCAATTGCACTGGCAGCGGATCGTCGGCTATCACATCGACATATACGAGTTGCAAAGCTTTTACGCATTCCAGACCAAAGCGGATTTGGGTTCAGAAGAGGTGAGACAACGCGTCGAATTCGCCTGCCGGATGATCCGTAATGCAATAGCGCTTGAGTGGCGCGAGGATCCGAAGAATCCCGAGCCCATCATCGACTTCGATGGTTCCAGGGCGGCGATATTGACTGTCGCCAAAAATAACGAGTGCTGGGTGCTCAAAGCTTGAGAGTGTGACCGGGTGTTCGTTTAACTACGCGCAAGGCGATTCCCTGGGCCATGACGCTGGCAAGCCTGAAAGGGCGGCGGTTACTCAGCCAGCAACGGAAAATGCGGGACGGGTTCCTGGCCGCTATAATAGCGTCCCGCATCGATGGCGCGGCCCGAGCCGAAGCGCACATGGCTCTTTAGCGCGGCATCAACCAGCGCGGCACTGTCCAATCCGTGCAGGAAGGCGAAGGCCTTCTGCTCGGTGGCGCGGCGCACCAGTCTTTGCGCGATGGCAACTGCGGTGGGCGCATCGCAATTGGGGCCAAGCGTGCCCCCCATGCCGATGGCGCCAAGCCGGATGCCCATTTCCGGCAGGCTGCGCAAGGAGTCGAACTGCACCGTGACCCGAATATTGGGCATGCTCAGCATGGTCACGATTTCCGCCAGCCGCCCCACGGGCGTGCCCTCCGGCACCTCGTCGATCCGCAGCAGCAAGGGACAGTCGGCAACGCGGATCGATTTCAGCGCGCCGATATAATGGATGCGCGAATGAAAGCCCGACAGGGTTTCATAGCTGACGCCCACGCCAAGGGCGCAGACTTTCTGCGCGGCATGAACCGCCAGGGCATATTCCGCCGCCGCCCGAAGCAAGGTGGTCTCGAAATCGGCGATGCGGGGTTCGTCGATGCCTTTGAGCGCATGACGCACGCTTGTCGGTGTTTCGCTGGAACGGCTCATGGCCGACACGAACAGCGACGCGCTTTTGCGCGCCGCCAGGTCCCAGACCGGGCAAAAACCGATTTTCATACCCATCTGGTCCGCAACGCTATGCGCCCTGGCGATCCATTCCCCGGCGGGTCCGGCCTGCGCTGGGCCGGGCTTCTCGATGGTTTCCCAACCGATATCGGGATCGTCGCGATGGGTGACGACGATCTCCCCGCCCGTCCGCTCGAGCAGCTCGGTGATGTGAAGACCATTGGTGGTGGCATTGTCGAGCATGGACGCAGGCACCAGTGCCACCAGGCCGCGGATCATGATGTCGTCGACATCGGCGCCGAACAGCAAGGCGCAGACTTCCTTGGCGACCGAGGCGCAGGCCAGGCTCGCTTCTTCCAGCGACAGATTGTGGCAGGTCACGACATAGGACATTTCGTCGACGCGCAGGAAATGATCGGCCGGTCCCTGCGCACGGCGCAGCGATTTCTCGAACAACGTGTGGACCAGCCCCGACAGCTTTTCCCATTTGCCGCCCAGCTTGGCCTTGATCGGCTCCAGTTGCAGGACATGCAGCTTGGCGGCGGGCACCTGCTTCTGGGCGGAAGCCGGGTCGCTTTCTATGCCTGTTGAATTGAAATGCGCACCCACGCCATGACTCCAAACGCCAGCGGATGGATTCAGAATAGGACGCTGTGTTTAAGTTTTGTTAAACAGCGGGGCGCGGATCGGTGCCCGCGATAAAGCCCTGAATGCATGACAAATTGTCAGTGCAAAGATTGCGCCGATAGGGAACTTTCACGGTTTAAACGATTTTAGGGTTCGCCGTGCCCGGGGGGGGTCACTCCGGCGCGACCGTGACCTTGATGCCGTCGGTCGTCTCGCTGCAGATCACTTGGCACGACAGGCGCGAATTGGGCTCCACCGCCAGCGCCATGTCCAGCATGTCGATCTCCGCTTCCGACGGCTTGGGCAGCTTGTCGTACCAGCCGTCATTTATATAGACGTGGCAGGTGGCGCAGGCGCAGGCCCCGCCGCATTCCGCCGCGACATCCAAACCGCCGTCGCGCAGGATCTCCATCACGCTCCAGCCGTCGCGGCCTTCCAGCGTGTGTTCCTTT
>DATEIA010000192.1:0-7943 GCA_035279305.1 Rhizomicrobium sp. | reverse complement strand
TTACTCCGCTGCCTGCTGCTTGGGATTTTCGCTGCGCCGTTCGGGGCCGTTAAAACCTTCCAGGCGGCGGCGGCGGCAGGGTCCGAAATACACGCCGGTGCGCACATAGGCGCGGGGATGCTCGATCACCGCCACCAGCCGGGACATCATGGTCTTGACCGAGACGGGCTTGGCGATGAATTCGTTGACGCCGGCGTCGCGCGCCTGGCGCACATAATCCAGCGAGGTGTGGCCGGTCAGCATGATCACCGGCACGAAGGGATTGGGCGCCTGGGGATTGGTGCGGATCATCTGGATCAGCTCCAGGCCCGACATGCCTTCCATCACCCAATCCAGCACCACCACATCCGGATTGGTTTCGCGCAGGGCGGTCCAGGCGCGATCGCCGCTTTCGGCCTCGGTGATCTGCTGGACGCCAAAGGCTTGCAGGATGGTGGTGACGAGCTTGCGCATATGGACATTGTCGTCCACCACAAGCACCCGCACCCGGTCAAAACGATAGCCGCTCATGTCCCCTGCACAACAGCCGGCAGTCCCGTAAGGACTCACTCCAATGCCCTGGTTAGCTTAATGGGCGTTAAGCATTGGTGAATGGCGGTTACATTCTGACCCCCTCCGGTCCGGCCTGCGCGCCTGACGGCGCTTGGCGTTCGGTTGGCTTGGCCGCCAACCTCACCCTTCGCAACTTTGCCGTGGTGCTCGGCTTGCGCCTGCGCCCCACGGCGTTGCTACGGCCACCTCCCCCTCCAATGCGCTGACGCGCATGAGGGGGAGGCGGGCCTGTGCTTGTGTCGATGGTTAGTCCGAGAATTGCTCTGCTAAAATCCGCTCGTCCAGGCTATGGCCCGCGTCATAGAGCATGGTCATGGAGATGGCGCGGTCTTCGGCCACGTCCACGGCGGTGACGTCGCGGACTTCGAAATCGTCGGCCACGGCGCTGACCGGACGCTTGCTGCTTTCCAGGATCTCAAACCGCACCTTGGCGCGATGCGGCAGCAGCGCCCCGCGCCAGCGGCGGGGACGGAAAGCGGAAATCGGGGTGAGCGCCAAAAGATCCGCACCGATCGGCAGGATCGGGCCATGGGCGGAAAGATTGTAAGCGGTGGAGCCTACCGGCGTGGAAACCAGCACGCCGTCGCAGATCAGCTCCAGGATGCGGGGCTTGCCGTCCACCGTGATGCTGATCTTGGCGGCCTGGCGGGTCTCGCGCAGCAGCGAGACTTCGTTGAAGGCGCGCGCCTCAACCATGCCGGCCGCCGAATGCGCCGTCATCCTGAGAGGATGGATCACCGCCCGTTCGGCGGCGTCGAGCCGCTCCAGCAGGTCGGTCTGGTGATATTCGTTCATCAGAAAGCCGACGGTGCCGCGATTCATGCCGTAGATCGGCTTGCCCTTGCCGGTGAAGGCATGCAGCGTTTGCAGCATGAAGCCGTCGCCGCCCAGCGCCACCACAATGTCGGCCTGTTCGGGTCCGGCTTCGCCATAGCGGTCCCGCAGCTCGGCAAGGGAGTCCTGCGCGTGCGGCACGCCCGTGAAATGCAGCTTGGTCATGATGCCCTGAAAGCGCCCTGGGAGAGCGCCAGATTAGCATAGGGTTCCGGGGAGCCCAAAAGGCGGGGAAAGGCCTCAGGCGGTCTGCGCGTTTTTCATCTCGGCCAGCGCGTCCTGGCGCGTCATGTCGGCAAAAACCCGATCCACGATCGCGCTGTCGGGCTTGGACAGGACCGCGGGCAGGCGGCGGCTTTGGCGCGAAAGATTGAACACGGTGGCGAAGACCGCGCGGTCGATGCCCACCGCGCGGCAGGACAAGGCCACGGCGCGGGCGCCGCCATTGTAGAAGACGTTGCGGAACGCGTTCAGTTCCATCTCCAGCAGACGCGAAAAGGCCAGGTCGAACAGGTCCAGCTGTCCCTGGCTGAGCACGCGCATCAAAAAGCCGGTCTTGAGCTGGCCGCTGCTGGAGAGCTTGTCGATCAGTTTGCGCGCGCTGTCGGCGGGCTGGTCCTTCGACTCGGGCGGCGGGCTCTTCACGACGCGGACGGCTTCGGCAAGGGCAGGCTGCACCAGCTTGGACGGCACCTGATAGTGGGTGGCGATGAAGGATTTGAGCGCGTCCGACACCCATTCGCACATGGCGGTGGCGAGTTGCGGCGGCAGATCGGGACGGCGGATCAGCGGCTCCTGCAATTCGGTCAAGGCGCGCGACTTCTCGACCAGGGTTTTGTAGGCGCCTTCGGAAATCTTGGCGGTGGCATTGCGCACCAGCGCCACCAGAACCGATTCATGATTGGACCTTGCCAGCTCGTCGGTGACGGGCATGCCGATATCGGGACGGCCCGCCACCGCTTCCAGATGACCGACATCGGCATGGGCGATCAGACGCAGGACGTCGGTTTCGGTCAGCAGCGGCGAATTGAGGATCAGGGGGCGGGCGACTTCGACCGTGTCGTCGACCAAGAGCAAGATCAAATCATGCGGCGCGGTGGTGTCTTCGGCCAGGCGCTGGGCCAGCGCGACACGGATCGCCATTTCCACATCCAAGGTCAGGCGGCGCAGGATCTCGCGCATCAGTTCGCGTTCGCGCTGATTGAGGCCGGCACCTTGAATGCGATAGAGGGAGGCGACGGCGAGATAGATTTCCTCGCGGCTGGCGCCGGATTTGGGATTCATCGCGAGCTGGGCCAAGCGTCCCATGTCGCTCATATCTTGTGCGGTAAGCGCCACTTTGATGATCCCTATGCATTCTGCACGGGCCGAAACCGGCCTTGTCCGCAATTTTCTATCAGCGCGTTCGTTAAAAGGCGCTTAAGTCTGGGTTTTTTGTTCCCTTTTCATTCGCCTACGGATCAAAAAAGCGGCCAAAAGTCACCCCGAAAAACACCCCCTAAAGAGGCCATGTCAGGCCTTGGTCAGCCACAATTGCTTGAGAAAGGCGAGGGCGGGGTCGGTGATACCGGCCAGCGGCATGATGGTCTTGAAGGTGACGCCGATCTCGGTGCCCCGGTTCCAGACCAGCTTGGCGTCATAGGCGATGCGGTCGCGGATATTGATCAGGTAGAAATCCGACGGGAATTGCGCGTTATTTCCCACCGCCAGCCGCGCTCCGGTTTCCGACAGGTTGCGAATGGTGCAGTGAAAACTGTGCGCGCCATTGGCATAGGCGACGATGCCGGTCAGCAGAACCCGCTTGCGCCCCTTGGGCCGGCGCTCCGCCGGAGGCGGGGCATCGCGGTTCGCGTCATCACCCAATCGGTTCCCCGGTCGCGGCAGCGGTTTTTCCCCACAAACAGGCAAGCTTCGGTTCATGCGCCATGATACGCTTGCGGCGGTTTGCGGCCAATTAAACAGTCGCTCAATCCGCCTAGGTAAAGTCCCTTAGCGCAAGGGGTTCCCCGGGGCGCTTGCGCGAGTTCCCAAAAAGGTGTGCCGTTCGCCCATGCCCAAGCTCCATTTGCTGGCGATCGATCAAGGCACGACCTCGACCCGCGCGATCCTGTTTGACGGCCAGGCCAGGCCGCTGCGCCGTCACGCCGTCAGCCTGCGCCAGATCTATCCCGCCAATGGCTGGGTCGAGCATGACGCGAGCGAGATCTGGCGCGCCACACTGGAATGCTGCCGCGCCGTGCTGAAGGGCGTGGCGCCGGACACCGTGACGGCGCTGGGCATCACCAACCAGCGCGAGACTTCGCTGATCTGGGACAAGAAGACCGGCGCGCCGTTGCACAATGCCATCGTCTGGCAGGACCGGCGCGGGGCGCAGCGCTGCGCCCAACTGAAGCGGCGGGGATTGGAAGCGGGCATCACGGCCAAGACCGGATTGCGGCTCGACCCGTACTTCTCGGCGACCAAGCTGGAATGGCTGTTGAAGAATGTGAAAGGGCTCAAGGGAACGAGCAGAAGCCGGAGCGGCCAATATAAAGGCATTGCTTTCGGCACCATCGACAGCTGGCTGATCTGGAACCTGACCAAGGGCAGGGTGCATGCCACCGATGTCACAAATGCGTCACGCACCTTGTTGTGGAACCTGAAGACGCGCGACTGGGACGCGGGGCTGCTGAAATTGTTCGGTGTGCCGCGCGCCATCCTGCCCGAGGTGCGCGAGAGCTGCGGCGATTTCGGCGCCACCGACCCGATGCTATTCGGCGCCGCGATTCCGATCCTGGGCGTCGCGGGCGATCAGCAGGCCGCCAGCTTCGGCCAAGCCTGCTTTTCGCCCGGCGATGTGAAGTCCACCTATGGAACGGGGTGTTTCGTTCTGGTCAACACGGGCAAGCATTTGCCGCGATCGAAAAACCGGCTTCTGGTCACCGCCCTGGCGCAAAAGCACTATGCCATCGAGGGCAGCATCTTTATTGCCGGGGCGGTGGTGCAGTGGCTGCGGGACGAGTTGGGGCTTTTGGCGACGGCGGCCGAAAGCGAGGCTCTGGCCCAGCGTGCCAAGCCGGCGCCGGGCCTTTATGTCGTGCCCGCCTTCACCGGATTGGGCGCGCCTTATTGGCAGCCGCATGCGCGCGGCGCCATTCTGGGCCTTACGCGCGATATGGGAAAATGCGAGATCGTGCGCGCAGCCCTTGATTCTATTGGCTTTCAGACACGCGACCTGTTGGAAGCAATGCGGCGCGATCTTTCTTCCGCGGGGCTCAAGCGCCTCAAGACTCTGAAGGTGGATGGCGGCATGGTGGCGAATGACTGGTTCTGCCAGCGCCTCGCGGACCTCACCGGCTTGGTTGTCGAGCGGCCGCAGGTGACCGAAACTACTGCCTTGGGTGCTGCCTATCTTGCAGGAATTTGTTCAACGCTATTCAAAAATGAAGAAGATGTTGCCGCGCGGTGGGCGTTGGATCGCCGTTTCGTTCCCGCAATGAAGAAGGCGGAACGTGACCGCTTGTATGCCGGATGGCGAGCCGCGATCATGCGCGTTCGATAGTCTGCATAGCGTTATACAATTTCTTCCGTTGACACTTTTCCACCACGCGATGAAAGTCCGCGCCGCTGGGGAGTATATCGTTGTGTCTGGCCAAGTTCTGGTCATGGAGAGTGTGCGCAGCAGCCGCCGCAAGCCGGAGAGCTTGGCGCGGCTGAAAGCATCGGCGCGCAAACTTTTCGTGGAGCGCGGCTATGACGCCACCCGGCCACAAGACATCGCCCGCGCCGCGGGATTGGGCCACGGCACGTTCTATCTTCACTATCCCGACAAACGCGCTTGCTTCCTGGCTTTTATCGCCGAAGCGCGGCGGGAGCTCGACGACTATCTGCAGTCGCGCCGCGCGCAAGGCGCGACTTTGGAGCAAAGCGTCGCCGCCACGCTGACCGCGATCTGTGAATATGCCGACAATCATCCCGGCGTGATGCGCGCCGCCATGTCCGACGAACGCATGATCGATGCCGAAGGCTCGCAAGCGCAGCCGCTGCTGGCGCAATGGGGCGCGGAATGGGCGCAGATGGTGCGCGGCTTCGCCAAGACCGGCCTTGTCTGTGCTTCCTATGACGCCGATATCGTCGGCCAGGCGATTGCCGGGGCGCTGCACCAAGCGGGGCGGGAATCCCATCGCTCGGCGCGCGCGCGCGAGGTGCTGGTGAAAAACCTCACCGCTTTCCTTTCCAGGGCCCTTAGGCCGGTTTGAACGGGACTTTGCGCCGGTAAAAACGGCTCTAGCCGCTTGCCTGAAACGTGACCAGCGCGGCGCTACCAGAAGGCAGCTCGATCATCGCCTTTGCGCCGGAGAGTTTGACCGGCTCGCTTTTGCCGCCGCTCCATTTTCCGCTGGCGTCCACCGCCGCGCCGCCCAGGGTGATGCCGGTGGCGGCGGTCAGGGATGGCGCGGTCAGGCGCATCACCCGTGCCTGTTTCGCGGGCACGCCGGTCACGGTGACGGACGCATCGCGGCTCATATCCTTATTGATCACCGTCAGGATCATGTTCGCGCCTGCGCGCGTGGCATAGGCGGTGAGATTGAGGCCGCCCGCATCCAAAGCGAGCGAAAGCCGTTCGCCCTTGGCGGCCTGGGCGAAAGCCAGCAACCCGTAATATTCCGGCGCGGGGGTATAGTGGCCCGCCAAGTCGTCGTTGATCGGGGTATATTTGCTGATCACGCCCAGATGATTGATGCCGGTCTGCATACTGACCCCGCTGCAGCCATAGGATGCCAGCACGAAAAGATAATCCAAGGCCCAGAGCGCGGCGGCGAAGCTGTCGCTGACGCCCGCCTTGCCGCCGCCATAGAAGGAGGCGGTCTCGCTCATCCGCCACGGTATCCCCGCGGATTCGGAAATGGCCTGGTATTTGGACAGTGCCGGCTGGTATTTCTTTTCTTCCCGCAACATGAATTCCACCGTCGCGGCGGGATTGTCCTGGCCGGTGATATAATGATGCGCGGTGAGCAAAGCGAGATCGCCCGCTTCATCCTTGGCGAAGGATTGCATCCAATCCAGAGACGCCATGGCGATATCGGGACCCGCGAAAGGCGCGCGCGGCAGGACGGCGCGGATCGCCGATTTGTAGCGGCGGAATTCGCCATGCCAGGCGGCATAATCGTAATCGGCCCCGCGATGGCCGGCGCGCGCGAACAGATCGGGCTCATTGCCGGTTTGGAACGCCATGAGTTTATCGCCTGCCGCCTCGGCCACGGCGCGGGCTTCCTCCACCATATTGTCCAGCCTGCCGGTGCCCAGATTGAGGCCCCAGATCAGCCTCCAGCCGGTGGCGTCCAGGAAGGTTCTGAGCTGACGGAGACTTTCCCTGGTCAGCACCGTATCCTTGGGCAGGTTCTTGGGCGTCCCCTCCGCGTCATAGACGGAATAGTCGGAGACATTGCCGCCGATCCGGATCACGCCTTGCGCGCCCAGGCCGCGGACCAATTGGACGTAAGTATGATTGTCCGCCGACAACAAGCCCGGTGTCGCCACCGAGGAGGCTTCAAAGCCCAACCCCATATAGTCGGCCGGCATGGAGCTCAGCCGGCGGCCGATGCGGATGGAGACATTGTTCGCGGCCAGCGCCGTGCGCGGGAGCAGGGGCACGGCGGTCAAAGCCGTCAGCACGGTTCTACGCGTCATGCCCATTGGCGCCACCGGAAAAATCACGGGATCAGGCCGGATAACTATCACCGCCGACCCCGTAAGGACACTCGTCGGGGGTGGAAGTGGCTGGAAGGGCTGGTAATTTTCTCAAACCTTGAGAGGGGAAACGGAATTTACTGTACTTGAGAATTAATCGCATCTATATCCTCCCCATGCGTGTCCTGTGTTTCGTCCTTCTAGCGTTCTTGGCTGGCCGCCAAGCCTGCCCGCCGGTTTGGGCCGCCGCCATTGGCGGCCCCATGCTGCGCGACGGGATCGAAATCGTGCCCGTGATCCTGAGCGGCGTGGAAGTGGACCGCCTGACCGTCCGCGGCGCGGATTCCATCTGGCTGGCGGCCGATGTCCAAGCCGCCAAGGACGGGCGGTACGGCTTTACCGGCTTCATTCCTTACCTGTCGATCAGTTTTGTCCTGACCAAGGACGATGCGCCCACCTTCAAGAAGGCCGGGCTGCTGTTTCCGCTCGCCGCCAAGGACGGGCCGCATTACGCCGCCGCCGCCGATATGGCGGGGCCTGGCGTCTATCGCCTGACTTATATCGTCTCGCCGCCCAGCGCGCACGGCATGATACGGCGCACCGACAAGACGGACGGCGTGGCCGAATGGTTCAAGCCGATCACCGCAAGCTGGGATTTCAAATATCCGATGAGCGCAAAATGAAAAAGGTCCTGATGGGTTTTTTGCTGGCCGCCGCCGCTATCCCACCGGTCTGGGCGGATGGGCCGGTGGAGGTGCATCTCAAGAACCACAAATTCTTGCCTTCGGTGATCAAGGTGAAGGCCAACAAGCCCAGCATGATCACCCTGCACAATGATGACGGTTCGGCCGACGAGTTCGATTCCGCGT
The DNA here is from genome assembly GCA_035279305.1 of Rhizomicrobium sp. Taxonomy (GTDB): domain Bacteria; phylum Pseudomonadota; class Alphaproteobacteria; order Micropepsales; family Micropepsaceae; genus Rhizomicrobium. The sequence continues at coordinate 18 of DATEIA010000192.1, read as the reverse complement.
CCCTGAAGATCGAGCGCG
>DATEIA010000191.1:0-2010 GCA_035279305.1 Rhizomicrobium sp. | reverse complement strand
CGGCCAGCAGGACAACAACTTCACCCTCAGCGGGGCCGAACAGTTGGGATCGGATATCGATGTCGGCGAACTGATCGCCACCTGCGTGGCCGAGAATGACCGGCGGCTCAAGCCTTATGACAACCGCCTCAAGCGGCCGCGTTTTGTGCCCTTCATGGCGCGGCTGGCATTGAAGTTTGTCGGGCCCCCCAAAAAAACAAAAAAGCAGAAGGCTGCGTGATGAAAATCGGATCGCCGGAACATCGCGACACGTTCTGCAAGCATTTCATGCAGACCTATACCGAATTCGATCCGGAGACTTTGCCTTGGCCGGAGCTGGACGAAGCCGCGCTGCAGCGGCTCAAATCCGTGCCCTTCTGGGAAGAGGTCTTCTATACCGAGCGTCGGGCCGGCGCGATTGTCGCCGAATTCGTCAAGACCATCCAAGACCCTGTGATGAAGGAAGCTGTGGCGCTGCAGGGTTTCGAGGAAGCCCGCCATGCCAAGCTGATCCGGGTAATGATCGAAAAATACGGCATCGATGCCGCCGAACGTCCTTTGGAAGATGTCAGCGACAATGTCGAAACCCGTTTCAAGGATTTCGGCTTCGGCGAATGCATGGATTCCTTCCTGGGCTTTGGCGTCTTCAAGATCGCCATGCAGTCGCAGTTCCTGCCCAAGGAGATGTTCGCCATCTTCGAAACCCTGATGTATGAGGAAACCCGCCACATCGTCTTCTTCGTCAACTGGATGGCGTACAATCAGGCGCAGAAGGGGTTTCTGGCCCGGCTGGCGCTGCCCTTGACCGACTTGCGCTATTATATGCGCGCCCTGGGCCGCATGGTCGGCACCGCCAAGCGCGGCAAGGAATTGAACGACGGCAAGGAATTTTCCGCCACCCAGGCCTCTGTGTTCCTGGACGGTTTCACCTTCCGCCGCTTCCTGGAAGACTGCTATTCCGAGAACCGCCGCCGCATGGGCGTGTTCGACAAGGAATTGCTGCGTCCCAGTTTCCTGCCGCAGTTGGCGGAAACCGCGCTGGGCGCCATGCGGTTGTGGAGCTTCCGCGCCAAGCCTCTCCCCGCGTAAATGAAATGGGCGCCCAAGATCGGGGTTGCTGTCGCGCTGCTGGCCGGCGTTGTCGCGGCCGTTTATCTGGTCTGGTCGATCGGGTTTGATGCGGTGTTCGCGGCGGTCGCCCGGGCCGGGTTCGGCGGCCTGGCGCTGCTCTGCCTCTATGCGCTGGTGGTTTTTATCAGCCTGGCTTTTGCCTGGTCCTGTCTGTTGCCGCCCTCGCAGCGCCGTTCCATGCTGGATTTCTATATCGCCCGGCTGGTACGCGATTCCATTGCCGAGATTTCGCCCTTCTCGCCGGTCGGCGGCATGGTGGCGGCGGCACGGCTGATGGTGCTCAAGGGCATGAACGGGACCTATGCGGCGGCCTCCGTCGCCGCCGACGCCACCACCGAAGCCATGGCGCAGGTGGTGTTCCTGGCGTTCGGCCTGGGGCTGGGATTCACCCAATTCCGCCACCTGGACGGCTCCGGCCCTCTGACCCAGGCGATGCTGGCGGTGCTGCTCTTGGCAATTCCCGGAATCGCCCTGCTGATATTCCTGCAAAAGAGAGGCGCCAGCTTCGCGGAAAAACTCGCCGGCCGTTTTTTTCCGCAGGCCCAGCAAGGCATCTCCCTCCATACCGTGATGGAAGCGCTTTACGATTCCCGCTCCCGGCTGGCGGCCTCGGCGGCATGGCATCTTGTCGCCTGGATCGGGGCGGGCGGCGGTACCTATATCGCCTTCCGCCTGGTGGGCGGAGATATCGGCTTTTGGAATGCCGTCGCGTTGGAAGCCTTGCTCTGTACCTTGCGCAGCATCGCCGCGCCGGTGCCTGCCGCCATCGGCGTGCAGGAATGGGGCTATGCCATGCTGGCGCCTCTGTTCGGCCTGCCCGCCGAGATGGGGGTGGCGGTATCGCTGCTCAAGCGGGCGCGCGAGATCGTGCTGGGTGTGCCGGCCTTGCTTTATTGGCAA
>DATEIA010000190.1:0-3208 GCA_035279305.1 Rhizomicrobium sp. | reverse complement strand
TTCCGCGAAGGCCCCAAGGAAGGCATGAGCCCCTGGGACATCCGCGCCGCCTGCGAGACCCTTTGCACCACCAACCGCGTGGTGATCGCGGGCGAGACCCGGGGTCCCAAGCGCGTCGGCGCCGGCATGGTGGAAGATGTCGCCCGTCAGGCGATCAAGGATATCGGCTATGAGCAGGACGGCTTTCACTGGAAGAACGCCCAGGTCGAAGTCTTGCTGCATGCCCAGTCGGCGCACATCGCCCAGGGTGTCGACGCCAGCGGCAACAAGGACGAAGGCGCGGGCGACCAGGGCATCATGTTCGGCTATGCCTGCCGCGAGACCCCGGCCCTGATGCCGGCGCCGCTCTATTACAGCCACAAAATCTTGAAATTGCTGGCCGATGCGCGTCATGCGGGCAAGGAACCGAGCTTGCTGCCCGACGCCAAGTCGCAGGTTACCTTGCGCTATGCCGGCGGCAAGCCGGTGGAAGCCACCCAGATCGTGCTCTCCACCCAGCACGCCCATGAATCCCAGACCAGCGCCGATATCCGCAAAATCGTCGAGCCTTATATTCGCCAAGCCCTGCCCAAAGAATGGATCAACGAAAAAACCGTGTGGCACATCAATCCCACCGGCTCTTTTGTGATCGGCGGACCCGACGGCGATTGCGGCCTGACTGGGCGCAAGATCATCGTCGACACGTATGGCGGCGCGGCGCCGCATGGCGGCGGCGCTTTCTCCGGCAAGGACTCCACCAAGGTGGACCGCTCGGCCGCGTATGCCGCGCGCTATCTCGCCAAGAATGTGGTGGCCTCCGGCCTGGCGGACCGCTGCACCATCCAGCTCGCCTATGCCATCGGCGTGGCCGAACCGCTCAGCGTCTATGTCGACACCCATGGTACCGGCAAAGTCGATGAGGCCAAGCTGGAGCTGATCCTGCCGCAGCTGATGAACCTGAAGCCGCGCGGCATCCGCGAACATTTGGATCTCAACAAGCCGATCTTCGCCCGCACCGCGGCCTATGGTCATTTCGGCCGCGAACCGGACGCCGATGGCGGCTTCTCCTGGGAGAAGACCGACCTGGCCGATCAGATCAAGTCGGCGGTTGGCTGAGTGAGACGCGGTTCGCCGAAGGCGAACGAAACGGTCCGGTGGACCGTTTCGAGCGACGAACGCCGCGAGCCCAAGCGAGCGGCCGGGAGATGACCGATCATCCCAATCGGAACCGGCGCAAGCTGTACGGCCGGCGCAAAGGACCGAAGCTGTCTGGAAGACAGGCGGAGTTGCGCCGAACACTGTTAAGCGAGCTTACTTATCAGATTGGCGAGAACCCGCTCAAACAGTTTCCGAACGGCGTTCAGGACGTTTGGTTGGAGGTGGGTTTTGGCGCTGGCGAACATCTGATCTGGCAAGCCCAGCACCATCCCGATGTCGGCCTGATCGGCGCTGAGCCCTATGAGAGGGGTGTCGCCAAGTTATTGACAAAGCTAGAAGAAAATCCACTGAACACTGTTCGAATCTACGAAGGAGACGGGCGGGAAATCATCGAGGCGCTGCCGGATCGAAGCCTAGGCCGCTTCTTTCTGTTGTTTCCCGATCCCTGGCCCAAGACCCGGCATCACAAACGCCGTTTTCTGCAGGCCGAGATGCTGGATCAGCTGTTTCGCGTGCTGCGTCCGGGCGCGGAACTGCGCTTTGCCACCGACGACAAATCCTATCTGCCCTATGCCCTGGAACGGCTGATGGCCCATCCGGGCTTTGACTGGCTGGCCCAGGGTCCCTCGGATTGGAAAAGCCGCCCCGCCGATTGGCCGCCGACCCGTTATGAAACCAAGGCGATCAAGGGTCCGCCAACTTTTCTGCGCTTTGCGCGACGCTGACCATGGGGCACCTTCGCTTTACCGCGATAGAGGGATAAAACCCCTCAATGCAGACCCCGCCCAGCCACGAGCCCGAGAAAAAAGCCCCGATTTTCGGTACCAGCATCGGTGATCTGGGGGTCGTGGTGATTGCCGCGCTCTGTACCATCACCTTGATTCTGATCCTGTTTTCCCCGTCGCCGTTCCAGAAATTGGAAAGGGCTCAAGCCCGGCAGGAACGGGAAAAAGCCCATCAGGCGGAAATCGAGCGGCAAAAGAAGATCGACGCAGCCGTCGCCACCGGCGAAGTCAGTGTCGGCATCACCCCCCACAAGCATTAACCTGCGAAACCCAGCCTCCCCCTCGTGCGCGCAGCGTACTGGAGGGGGAGGTGCCCGTAGCAGCGCTTGCGCTGCGAAGGGCGGAGGGGCAAGAAAAAACGAGGGCGGCTTGAATAAAAGCCGCCCGAGGCGTAAATAGCCGCCATCCCAAACAACAAATAGTCGTTGTGTGGCGGCCGGTCCGGCCGCCGCGGGCAAAAGGCTTTTGGCTTTTTTAATCGCCTACCGCTTCGCTACTTGAGGCTAATTTGGTCGTAACGGCGTCACATCTGGAACCGGTCTTTGAACCCGTCATTGAACAGGCGGGGTTCAAGCTGGTGCGCTTGCGCATGATGGGCGGCGCCTCCCGCACCCTGCAGGTGATGGCCGAGCGGTCCGACGGCAGCATGGATGTGGAAGGCTGCACCGCCCTTTCCCATGTCCTGCTGGATTTCATCGAAGCGCAAGACCCGATCGAGGGCGATTACGAGATCGAAGTCTCCTCGCCCGGCATCGACCGCCCCTTGACCCGGCTGACGGATTTCGCGCGCTGGTCCGGCCATGAGGCCAAGATCGAGCTCCATGCGCCCATCGAGAGCGTTGGCGACAGCCAGAGCGACAAAATAAAGGGCCGCAAACGCTTCCGCGCCACTTTGTTGGGGCTGGATGGCCAGGATGTCGTGATCCGGGCCGATAGTGCCGATGTCAGATTTCCGTTTCGCGCCGTTGCCAACGCGAAACTCGTGCTCACCGACAAGCTCATCAACGAACATTCAAAGACGCGCACCATAGCGCAACAGGAGAAGTAAAATGGCAGGTACCGTAGCCGCCAACCGGCTCGAACTTTTGCAGATCGCCGACGCCGTCGCGCGGGACAAATCCATCGACAAGCAGGTGGTCCTGACTGCGATGGAAGAGGCGATGCAGCGCGCCGCCAAGGCCCATTACGGCACAGAGAATGACATCAAGGTCGATATCGACCCCAAGACCGGCGAGACCCATGTCTCGCGCTATCTGCATGTCGTGGAGATGGTCGAGAACGACAAG
>DATEIA010000189.1:0-2277 GCA_035279305.1 Rhizomicrobium sp. | reverse complement strand
CATGGCCTGGACAATGTCCAGGCCGGCGAGATGGTCGAGTTTCCCGGCGGCATCAAGGGCATGGCCCTGAACCTGGAAACCGACAATGTCGGCTGCGTGATTTTCGGCAATGACAGCACCATCAAGGAAGGCGACACCGTCAAGCGCACCGGCGCCATCGTGGAAGTGCCGGTGGGCAAGGCCCTGCTGGGCCGCGTGGTGGACCCGCTGGGTAACCCCATCGACGGCAAGGGCGAGATCAAGGGCGCCGCCGAACGCCGCCGCGTCGACGTCAAGGCACCGGGCATCATCCCGCGCAAGTCGGTGCATGAGCCGGTGCAGACCGGCCTCAAGGCCATCGACACGCTGATCCCGATTGGCCGTGGCCAGCGCGAGCTGATCATTGGCGACCGCCAGACCGGCAAGACCGCCGTCGCCATCGACGCCATCATCAACCAGAAAGCGGTCAACGCCGGCACGGATGAAAAGGCCAAGCTTTACTGCATCTATGTCGCCATCGGCCAGAAGCGCAGCACGGTGGCGCAGATCGTCAAGACCTTGGCCGATGCCGGGGCGCTGGAATACACCATCGTGGTCGCCGCCACCGCGTCTGAACCCGCGCCGCTGCAGTTCCTGGCGCCTTTCTCCGGCTGCGCCATGGGTGAGTGGTTCCGCGACAATGGCATGCATGCCCTGATCATCTACGACGATCTGTCCAAGCAGGCCGTCGCCTATCGCCAGATGTCGCTTTTGCTGCGCCGTCCGCCGGGCCGCGAAGCCTATCCGGGCGATGTCTTCTATCTGCACAGCCGCCTGTTGGAACGCGCCGCCAAATTGAACGAGGACAATGGCGCAGGTTCGCTGACCGCCCTGCCAGTGATCGAAACCCAGGCCAATGACGTCTCGGCCTATATTCCGACCAACGTGATCTCGATCACCGACGGCCAGATATTCTTGGAAACCGATCTGTTCTATCAGGGCATTCGCCCCGCCGTGAATGTCGGTATCTCGGTGTCGCGGGTGGGTTCGTCGGCGCAGATCAAGGCAATGAAGACCGTCGCCGGACCCATCAAAGGGGAACTGGCGCAGTACCGCGAAATGGCGGCCTTCGCCAAGTTCGGCTCCGACCTAGATGCCTCCACCCAGAAAATGCTGGCGCGCGGCGAACGTCTCACCGAGCTGCTCAAGCAGCCCCAATACAAGCCCTTCGCGGTCGAAGAGCAGGTGGCGGTGATCTATGCCGGTACCCGCGGCTATCTCGACCCCTTCCCCACCGCCAAGGTCGGCGCGTTCCAGGAGGCCCTGCTGTCCAAGCTCAAGGCCAGCTATCCGCAGTTCCTGGAAGGCATCCGCAAGGAAAAGGCGCTGACGCCGGACCTGGAAGTCCTGTTGAAGAAGGCGCTGGAAGAAGTTTCCAAGGGCTTCAAGTAGGACTACTTTTTTAAGGGAAGTTTTGGGCGATGGCATCCGTCAAGGAAATGCGCACACGGATCGGAAGCGTGAAGTCCACGCAGAAGATCACCAAGGCGCTGCAGATGGTGGCAGCGGCGAAGCTGCGCCGCGCCCAGCAGGCCGCCGAGGCAGCGCGTCCTTATGCCCGCGGCATGGCCACCGTGATCGCCAATCTGGCCGCCGGCGTGTCGGGACCGTCGGCGCCGCTGCTCTTGGCGGGTACCGGCAGCGACAAGCGCCATCTGGTGATTGTCGCGACCTCGGACCGCGGCCTGGCCGGTGGCTTCAATTCCAGCATCGTGCGCGCCGCGCGCGAAAAGATCGCCGCCCTGATCGAGGGCGGCAAGGACGTCAAGATCATCACCATCGGCCGCAAGGCACGCGACCAGCTCAAGCGCCAGTACGGTAATCGCACCATTGAAAGTTACGAAGTCGGCCTCAAGGCGCCCGGCCTCGCTTTGGTCAAACCCATCGCCCAGCGGGTGCTGGATGCCTACGGCAATGGCGAGTTCGACGTCGTCACTTTGGTCTATTCCACCTTCAAGTCGGTGGTGACCCAGACACCGCGCGTGCAACAGCTGATCCCGGCGCAGGTCGAATCCTCCGGTGGACCGGCGCCCTTCTATGATTATGAACCGGACGAAGACACCATCCTGCAGGCGCTGCTGCCGCAGAATATCTCGGTCCAGCTCCTAACCGCATTGTTGGAGAACCAGGCCGGTTTCTTCGCCTCGCAGATGACCGCGATGGACAATGCCACCCGCAATGCGGGCGACATGATCAAAGCCCTCACCATCCAGATGAACCGTACCCGTCAGGCGCAAATCACCAAGGAGCTGATCGAAA
>DATEIA010000188.1:0-8365 GCA_035279305.1 Rhizomicrobium sp. | reverse complement strand
GGGGATCGCGGACTTTTTGCAGCAGCTTGCGCTTGATTCCGCGAAACTCGTTGGAGATCGACGAGGTCATATTGTCCGGCGTGATGCAGCCATTCTGCCGCAAGGCGCGGAAGTCGAGGCGAACCGTTTTGCCGGGCAGGGTGGGGGTATTGGTCGGACGCAATGGGTTGGGCGCCGCCTTGACCGCCGAAGCGGCAGGTACGCGAACGCTGTCGTCGCCGGGGCCGACCATCGTGACGCCGTCGCGGCGAAGCGCGGGGGCTTGCGCCTGAACCTGATCGCGCAGCGATGCGCTCTGAGCGCCATAGGCCTTGGGCGCGGAATCGCTGTCCGATATGTCGCGTTCCATGGCGCGCCCAACCACATTGGCGCCGGCGGCCGCGTTTTCCTTCTCCAGGCGCTGGGCCATTCTTTCGATCAGATTCAAGGGATGAGCGGGTTTATCGGTCATAGCATTCCCCGCAAGGTCAGGCGGAAGGAGGCGTCCAGAGCAAGCAGCACGACAAAATATCCGCAGATCAAAAGGCCCGCGCAAGCCGCCAGCGCGGTATAGGCGCGCCGGGCGTCCAGGCTGTCGTCCGCGCGCGCCAGGCGTCCGACCACGCCGATGATGGGATAGTCGAACTCCGCGGCCAGCTGTTCCTTGGCAAAGAAGCGTCCGGCATTGATGCTGAGACCGATGGCGGTCGCGATGCCGGCGGCCAGGCCCAGCAGGATGACAACGGAATTCATCAGCGGGCGATTGGGCGAGACCGGGAAGGGCGCCTTTTTGGGCGGCTCGACAATTCGCACCGTGATGGAGGACTGCTCGTCATTGACCGACTGAGACAGTTTGGCGGATTCGCGCCGCGCCAGCAGATCCTGATAGGTCTTGTGAACCAGATCATAATCGCGGTCGAGGTTGGCGAACTGGGCGCTGATTTCCAGCGCCTTGGAACTCAAATTCCGGGCATTGGACAAAGTGGCCATGGCTTCGGAATAACGCTGGGATTGGAACGCTACTTCGGTCTGCGCATCCGCCAGCTTGCTCTGGGTCTGGACATAGACCGGATTGGGTATCGACTGGTTGCCGGTTTCCTGCGACGGGCCCGCCGTCTGAGCCGCGGAAAGTTGGCTTTGCAGACTGGAAATCTCCCGCTGGACCGCCTTCACGTCGGGATGATCGTCGGTAAACCTGGATTTCAGGTCCATCAAAGTTTGCTTGGCTTCGGCCAGGCGTTGAAACAGGCTGCCGCTGCGTCCACCGCCGAAACCGCCACCGGAATTCAGGACGATCGGATTGGGGCCATCGATATAGACCATCTTGGGAACACTGGCGAGCTGCATGCGCAAGCTCGACAAGCGGGCCTGGGCGCCGTTCAGCTGCTGCCGGGCCTCTTCCACCCTCTGGCGTGCCACGTCGGGCGTGATGTTGTTGGTCAGGACATCCAGATTGTCCTGCTTGAACTTGGTCCGGCGCGCTTCCGCCTGGCGGACCAGGGTCTCATATTCGTTGACCTTGGTGTCGAGGAAGGACTGGGCGCCCTCAAGATCGTGGCGCTTGTTGCCGATATTGGAGTCCACGAAAATCGACAGAAGGGTTTGCGACACATTCAGTCCCTTATCGGGATTGCGGTCGGTATAGGAGAGCTCGAAGAGATTTTTGGTGTTGAGCGGCTTGATGGTAATGTTGGATTGCAGACCCTCGACCTGTTTCGCCATTTCTGCGCTCGACAGGTTGGCGGCGTTGGGATTGGTGAGATGCACCACCTGCTCGAGATTGGGGCGGGTCAGGAGCGTGTTGAGCATCACCGACACTTGCTGTTCGGGGTCGGTCGTCACCGTCAGGCCCTTGAGCAAGGGGGCCATCATGGTGTCGGTGTCGACATAAATCATGGCGACGGCCTGGAATTTGTTGGGCAGCAGCGCGATCCCCAGCCAGCCGATCAGGCACACGGCCCAGGTAACTCCCATGCCGATCCAGCGATAGTGCCAGGTTCCCGTGAGATAGGTTCGAAGGCGAATTTTCCAAGGTTGCATGCTGACTTAGCCCGATCTGGCATTGGCATCACAACCCACTGTGACGCCTGGAAGCGATTTTGCCCTGTAAGCTAGGTGTATACCAGACCTGTTAAACAAGTATTTCAGTCTTTCATCCAACGGGGAACCGGCCAACCAACTGACGGATAATCATTTTTGACGGGTGGCGGCGATTTGTTCCGCGCGCGCAAGGCGCGCTGGTAAACCATGGAACTTTGGGCGCATGCCCGGCACTTGGGCAGCTTGCCCGCAGCCGAGGCGGCGAGGGGCTTCGGTCACGCGTGGCCGTTCTGGACGGTCTTCGCGCGCGCTTAGCGGAACGGAACGAAAATGCGCCAGCCTAGTGTCCCGATTCCGAAATTCGCATGATCTCGATATCGGGCTCTGGGCGAATTTCGGAATCGAAGGACACCAGCAACACATTGATTCCTAGTGTCGTTTTGGTTTCGAAGTTCGCATATAGCTCGATATCGATGGGCATGCGAACTTCGAAACCGCGACACTAGGAGCCGCGCATTCTTCGGTTCGGTCAAGCGGCGATCGGCCAGAGCGCACTGGTGAGCGCGGAAACCGGCAAGGTGGTGCGATAAAGCGTCTTTTCGACGAACCAGACGCAGGTGACGCTTGCGACATCCGATGCGGGATTGGTCTGCACGGATTCGATCGTCATGTCGGGGCCGCCGGACTTCAAGCAAACGACTTCGCCGGCCTGAAAGGAATGCATGGGTCACCTCAGCTATAATTTGAGGCGAAGTATCACATCACACTGCTTGGTCATTCGTTAACGTCGGCGCATAGGGCGGCAGGGCACGGCTTGCCTGCTGCGATCAACCCTAACCAGGCGTTAAAATGCGAGGCGCTGCGTCCGGTCGGTCTAATTTCCCAGGCGGCGTTCCCAACCCAGCGCTGTTTCCACGATCTTGTCCAAATCGTCGTAGCGGGGTTTCCAGTTCAGGAGTTTGGCGAGCTTGCTGGTGTCGGCCACCACAATTCCCAGGTCGCCGGGCCGCCGCGGCGCCAGTTCGACCGCCAGCGATTTTCCCGAGACCCGCTCGACGGCGGCAACCACTTGGCGGACGGAAAATCCGCGGCCATAGCCGCAGTTGATCAGAAGGGAGGAACCGTCGCCGCGCAAGCGTTCCAGGACGCATTTGTGGATATCGACGAGGTCGGAAACATGAATGAAATCGCGCACGCCGGTGCCGTCCGGCGTGTCATAGTCGGTGCCGAATATGGTCAACCGCGGAATTTTTCCGGTCGCCGCCTCGCAGGCGCGCTTGATCAGGTGGGTGGCGCGCGGCGTCGATTGTCCGGTGCGCCCGTCCGGATCGGCGCCCGCGACATTGAAATAGCGCAGGATGCCGAATTTTATGCCATGGGCCGCCGCGGCGTCCTGCAACATCCATTCGGTCATCAGTTTGGAGCGGCCATAGGGGCTCTCGGCCGCCGTCGCACTGTCTTCCGCGACGGGAATGACGGCGGGCGTGCCATAGACCGCGGCGGTCGAGGAGAAAATGAAATTTGCCACGCCGTGGCGGACGCAGGCCTCGATCAAGGAACGGCTGGCGGCCGTGTTGTTGGCATAATAGTCCAGCGGCTTTTCCACCGATTCCGGCACCACCACCGATCCGGCGAAGTGAATCACGGAATCGATCTTCTGGGTTTCCAGGATTTTTGACACCAGGGCCTGGTCGGCAATGTCGCCGCGGACAAAATTGGTGCCGCGCGGCATGTTTTGTTCCACCCCGGTGCTGAGATTGTCGAGAATGGTGATTTTCTCGTTCTCGCCCGCCTGGATCAGGTGATGGGCCATATGGCTTCCGATGTATCCGGCGCCGCCGGTTATCAAAACGCTCATCGTCGGAATGCCTCGCGCTTACGGATTGGTGGATCAGGCGCTGTCGGGACGCCCGACGCTGATATAGCGAAACCCCGCGTCACGCATCTGATCGGGACGGTAGATGTTGCGCAGGTCCACTATCAAGGGCGTCTTCAACGCCGCCTTGACGCGCGCGAAATCCAGCGCCCGGAATTGATTCCATTCGGTGAGGATCACCACGCCATCGGCGCCTTGCAGCGTGTCGTACGTGTCCGAGCGGTAGTCCAACGTCATGTGCTTGGCCGCTTCCTTCTGGCCTTCGGGATCGTAGGCGCGGACGGTCGCGCCGGCTTTTTGCAAATAGGGCACGATGACCAGTGAAGGCGCATCGCGCATATCGTCGGTGTTGGGTTTGAAGGTCAGGCCCAGCACCGCGATGGTCTTGCCCTTGACGCCGCCAAAGGCGGTTTCGATCTTGCGCGCCATTGCCAGCTTGCGTGCGTCATTGACCGCCACGACCGCTTCGACGATGCGGCTGGGGGCGCCCAGTTCCTGCGCCGTCTGCACCAAGGCAAGCGTATCCTTGGGAAAGCAGGAGCCGCCATAGCCCGGGCCGGCATGCAGAAACTTATTGCCGATGCGCCCGTCCAGCCCGATGCCGCGCGCCACGTCCTTGACGTTGCCGCCCACCTTTTCGCAGATATCGGCCATCTCGTTGATGAAGGTGATCTTGGTGGCGAGAAAGGCGTTGGCGGCGTATTTGATCAGCTCGCTGGTCTCGCGGCTGGTGAAGACGATCGGGGTCTCGTTGATATAGAGCGGCCGGTAAACCTCCCGCATCACCTCGCGGGCGCGTTCGGTGTCGCAGCCCACCACCACCCGGTCGGGGCGGCGGAAATCCTCCAGCGCCGAGCCTTCGCGCAGGAATTCGGGATTGGAGGCCATGTCGAACTGCGCATCGGGGCGCTTCTTGCGAAGTATCTCTTCCACTTTGCGGCTGGTGCCGACCGGCACGGTGGATTTGGTCACCACCACCGTATAGCCGGTCAGGGCCTCGGCGATTTCCTCGGAAGCGGCGAAAACATAGGACAGGTCGGCATGACCGTCGCCGCGGCGGCTGGGAGTGCCCACCGCGATGAAAACGGCCTGTGCGTCCTTCACGGCGCTTTTGAGGTCGGTGGTGAAGGACAGGCGGCCGGCCTTGCTGTTGACCGCCACCACATCGTCCAGTCCCGGCTCGTAGATGGGAATGCCCCCGGCCCGAAGCGTCTCGACCTTACCCGCATCCTTGTCGATGCAAACCACCTCATGGCCGAACTCCGATAGACAGGCGCCGGACACCAGGCCCACATACCCCGTGCCGATGATGGCGATACGCATGGAATCTCCTACCGATTGTGCTTTTTTTGGACTGGACGCGGTTCAATTACAAGCGATTGCAGCTCTTGGACAGGTCCGACAGATTCGAGACAGAGGTTTTAGCTGGCGGCGTAAGCCGCCAGGTCCGCGGCATAGCGTGGCATGACTGCATCCCAGTCGCCGAATTTTTCCGGCCAGTAGACGCGGGTCTTGGCATGCCAGGGATATTCCGCTGTTCCCAGTTGCGGCCAGCCAAGGCCGACCGCGAGGAACCAGACCTCCGCGCCCACGCTTGCGGCGGTATGGGCAGCCGCGGTGGGCGCCGAGACGACCAGATCCAGCGCCAGGCAAAGCGCCGCGGTGCCGTCGATATCGTCCTTGAGATCCAGGCCTTCGACCTGGTGGATCTGCACACCGAATTTTTCCTTGGCGCGCGCGATTTCGGGGGCGCTGTCGCCATATTGCAAATTGACGAAGGTGATGCCCGGCGTCTGCAGCAAGGTACCCCAGGCATCGATGGGAGAGAAATATTTGGCGCGCTTGCCGGAGACCAGCATGGAGCGCCAACAGATGCCTATCTTTTTGCCGGGAAGCGCCGCCAGCTTTTCCTTGTACTCGGCCACCCGCGCCGGGTCCGGCGTCAGGAAGGGTTTGTGCGGGAAATCGGCCAGGGATTTACGGTAATATTGCAGGGCCGAGCCCATCGGCGCCCAGAAATCCGGTTTGTTGCCCTTGGAGGCAAAGGGGATCAGGCGCAGGGCCTTTTGGCCATTGTCGTCGATCAGGGTGCGGTCGTCATAGGTGCCGACTTCCGCCTTGGGATAGCTGCGCCGGTACAAGGGTATCAGGCGCGGATCGACACAAATCTGCAGCTTGCCGCTGTCGCCAACGGCCGCCTGCACATCGGGCAGGATGTTGGAGAACAGGATCTCGTCGCCCAGACCCTGTTCGCCGACCAAAAGCAGCTTCTTGCCCCGCACATCCTCGCCATGCCAACGCGGCGCGTCGATCATATGGTGAAAGTAGCCGCGGAAGCGCTCATTGTTGCGGATTTCATATTCGCGGAAGCCTTCTTCCACCTTGCCCAAGCCGATCAGGCAGATGCTGCGCGAATGCAGGGTCTCAATGCGCTCGGCCGGATCCACCACCAGCTCCAGCGCCTTGTCATAGGCGATCAGCGCATTGTCGAGCTGGCTGATATGCTGATAGGCATAGCCCAGATTGTGATAGGCGCGGGCGAAGTTTGGCGCGAGCCTGGCCGCTTCTTCGTAGAAGGTCAGGCTTTCGTCGGCCCGGCCGTTCTCGGCCAACACGGTGGCCAATGAATTCCACAGAATAGCTTCGCCGGGCATGCGAAATATCGCGGCGCGCAGGGTTTCGATGGCTGTCTCCTGATCGCCCAGATCGCTCAATACGCTGCCTAGATTGTTGTAGCCCAAGGGTGAGTCGGGGCAGGCGGCGATATAGAGCTGGAACATTTTTTTCGCGCCGTCGGTCAGCTTGAGGTTCCAGGCCGTGAGACCGAGATTGATCAGCAATTCGGGGTCTTCGGGATCCAGTTCGAAGGCGCGTTCATAGGTGATCAAGGCCTTATGCTGATGGCCCATGCGTTCCAGCGCCATGGCCAGAACGTGAAACGCCTTGGAATTTCCGCTGTCGATGTCGGTGGCCTTCAGCGCCCATTGGCCGGCCTTGACGATATCGCCCTTGCGCCAGGTGCGGACGGCCCGCTTGAGCGCCACATTGGAACGGTGGCGGGTTTTCTCCCGCACCACCTCATTGACCAGCTCTTCCAGCTTGTCGATCGCCTGAAGACGGGCATCGACCCCGGCAAGGGTGTCCATAGTCGGCTGGGGCAGGACCTTGGCCATGTCTCTCTCGGCTGAAATCGGCCTGCATCAAAGCGGTTTAACGTTAATCACTCGTGAACGAAAAGGTTGAAAAATGGGGCCTTCGCCAAGCTATTGCTCTTTTGGCGGTAAAAATACAAAGCTGGGATCCCGATGAAAACTGCCCAACGCCTGGCCAAACATCCGGTCCATCACGGCCCGGTGATCGCGACCATGGACGGTTATGACGTGATCGAATGCCAAGCCTGCGGCATTCGCCACATCGATCCGTTGTTCACCGACGAAGAGCTCGCGAAATTCTACGACGGCGAATTCTATGAGAAGGAGCGTCCGGACTATTTCGAACGCATGGAGGCGGACAAGGAATGGTGGATGCTGCGCTATCACCATTATTTCGAATTGCTGGAAGCGCATACGCCCACGGACAATAGCCGCCGGCGCATTCTGGATATCGGTTCGGGGCCGGGCTATTTCCTGGAAGCGGGCCGCGAGCGCGGCTGGCAGGTCTTGGGGTTCGAGCCTTCCAGCATCGCCGCCGAATACACAAGCTCGCGAGGCCTGGCTGTGGTCAATGATTTCTTCTCGGCCGCCAAGGCGGAGGAACATGGACCGTTCGACGCCATCTCTCTCAGCATGGTGCTGGAACATGTGCGCGATCCCATCGGGCTGATCGAAGAAGCGTGCAGCTTGCTGGTGCCGGGCGGATTGCTGCTGCTGATCTCGCCCAACGATTTCAACCCGCTGCAGATGACCTTGTGGAAGCAGCTGGGCTTTCACCCCTGGTGGGTCAACCCTAAACACCATTTGAACTATTTCGACACCGTTTCGGCCGGCCGTTTCCTGAAGGCGCGGCGGTTCGATGTTGTGCATCTGGAAACCAGCTATCCGCTGGAGAATTTTCTGCTGGCGGGCCGTAACTATGTCGGCAATCCCGCACTGGGCCGGGAATGCCACAATGAGCGCAAGGCATTCGAGATGACCTTGTTCCGCCACGACAAACCGCGCCTCGAGGCTCTCGCGGCCTCTTGGGCCGCGCAAGGGATTGGGCGGGAATTCATCATTCTGGGGAAAAAATCGTGTCGCTAGTCAAAACCGAACGCCGCGCCGCTACCGTGCCTTTAGAGGGCGCCGATCTGGTGCTGGAGGCGTTCCTGCGCCACCAGGTCAAACACGTCTTTATTTTTCCGGGCGGCACCATCGCGCCGATCCTGGACCGGATCGAGAAGCGTTCCAGCATCGAAATCGTCTGCCCGCGCACCGAACAAGGCGCCGGCTATGCCGCGCTGGGCTATGCGCGGATGACCGGTGAAACGGCGGT
>DATEIA010000187.1:0-6789 GCA_035279305.1 Rhizomicrobium sp. | reverse complement strand
CGCCATGGACTCCAACGACCAGGAGCGCGAGCGCGGCATCACCATTCTGGCCAAATGCACGTCGGTGGAATGGAACGGGGTGCGCATCAACACCGTCGATACCCCCGGCCATGCCGACTTCGGCGGCGAGGTGGAGCGCATCCTCTCGATGGTGGATGGCGTGGTGCTGTTGGTGGACGCGGCCGAAAGCGTGATGCCCCAGACCAAGTTCGTACTGTCCAAGGCGCTGAAGCTGGGCCTCAAGCCCATCGTGGTGATCAACAAGATCGACCGTTCCGATGCGCAACCCAAGGAAACGCTGGAATCCATTTTCGATCTGTTCCTGGCGCTGGAAGCCAATGACGATCAGCTCGATTTCCACCACCTCTATGCTTCGGGGCGCAACGGGTGGGCGGTGAACGAGTTGGAAGACGAACGCAAGGACTTGTCGCCGCTGTTCAAGCGCATCGTGGAAGACGTGCCGCCGCCCAAGCCGTACCAGCTGGCGACCGAAGACCATCCTTTCAAGATGCTGGTGACCACGCTGGAGGCCGACAATTTCCTAGGCCGCATTCTCACGGGGCGCATCGAATCCGGCATCATCACCACCAATCGCAATATCAAGGTTCTCAACCGCGCCGGCGAAATCATCGAGAAGGCGCGCGTCACCAAGCTGCTGGCCTTCCGCGGCCTGGCGCGCGTGCCGGTGGATCGCGCCGAGGCCGGCGACATCGTCGCCATCGCGGGTCTGGAAACCGCCACTGTCGCGGACACGTTGTGCGACCTGACGGTCAACGACGCCATTCCCGCCCATCCCATCGATCCGCCGACCCTGGCGATGACCATTTCCGTCAATGATTCCCCTTATGCGGGGCGCGAAGGCGACAAGGTGCAGAGCCGCGTCATCCGCGAGCGGCTGCTGCGCGAAGCCGAAGGCAATGTCGCGCTGAAGGTGACCGAGACGGGCGACGGTAACTTTGAAGTGGCGGGCCGCGGCGAGTTGCAGCTCGGCGTGTTGATCGAATCCATGCGCCGCGAAGGCTTCGAACTTTCGATCTCGCGGCCGCGCGTGCTGTTCAAGACCATCGACGGCGAAAAGATGGAGCCGATCGAGGAAGTCACGGTCGACGTGGACGATGCCTATACCGGCGTGGTGATCGAGAAAATCTCGATGCGCAAGGGTGAAATGACCGACATGCGCCCCACCGGCGCGGGCAAGACCCGCATCGTGTTTCACGGCCCGGCGCGCGGCCTGATCGGCTATCACGGCGAATTCCTCACCGACACGCGCGGCACCGGGGTGATGAACCGCATGTTCCTGGATTATGCCCCCCACAAGGGCAGCGTCGGCGGCCGTACCAACGGCGTGCTGATCTCCACTGAGCAGGGCGAAGCGGTGACCTATGGCCTTTGGTACATCGAAGAGCGCGGTAAGCTTTTCATCACCACCGGCGCCAAGGTCTATGAAGGCATGATCATCGGCCAGAATGCCAAGGACAACGACCTGGACGTCAACCCTCTGAAGTCCAAGCAGCTCACCAACATCCGCACCACCTCAAAGGATGAGGCTGTGAAGCTGACGCCGATCGTGCCGATGACCTTGGAACAGGCCATGGCCTATATCCAGGACGATGAGCTGGTGGAAGTGACGCCGCAGTCGATCCGGCTGCGCAAGCGCGCGCTGCTGCCGCATCTTCGCAAGCGCGCCAAGCAGGCGATGGACGCCTAGCAGCGCGGTCTTTTTGGTCCCCGAGTACGTCGTGCGTGCTGTGAGCCGTGGCCCGCAAAGCGGGTGAGCAGGTCCAGTGGACCTGCGAAAGCGGCGAACGCCGCGAGCCAAAGCGAGCGGCCGTAGATACACGCTCCGCGCGTTGCTACGCTGCCGCTAGCAACCCTGCTCGGATGACCAAAAATCCTCGCGCTGCGGTTTTCAGCGGGTTGAGACAGCTTTTCCGAATTGCGGCCGTAGGCCAGGAAAGCCTGTCGCCCTCCGATATCTTTCAGGCTAACATCGCAAGCGCGTCTGAAGGACCTTCCGATGAAATTGTTGGCCGATATGCCGGTCCTGGCATTCCTGATCGCCGCCACGGCGCTGGAAGTGGCCGGCGACGCCATCATTCGCAAGTCGCTGTTTGAATATGCCGGTCCGGCGCGCATCGCGCTTTTCCTGCTGGGCACGGCGCTGGTGGCGGGATACGCCACTTTCCTCAATTTGGCGCCATTGGAATTCGGCCAAGTGGTCGGGCTCTATATCGCCACCCTGTTTGTGATGTGGCAGATCATCACCTTTCTGTTTTTCCGCACCCTGCCGACCGCGCCGATCCTGGCGGGTGGCGTATTGATTGTGGCCGGTGGCTTGATCGTGTCTTTCTGGAAAAGCGCATGAGCGTCGATGAAAAATTGATCGCCTTCGCCAACCGCCTGGCCGATGCCAGCGGCGCGGTGATCCGCCCCTTTTTCCGTCAGCGTATCGAAGTCGCGCACAAGCCCGGCCAGGGCGCCTTCGATCCGGTCACCGAAGCCGACAAGGGCGGGGAACGCGCCATCCGCGCGATCATCGAGCGCGAGCGTCCCGACGACGGAATCCTGGGCGAGGAGTATGGCGAAAAGCCGGGACGCAATAGCTTGCGCTGGGTATTGGATCCGGTGGACGGAACCCGCGCCTTCATCACCGGACGGCATGAATGGGGCTCCTTGATCGCGCTGGAAGACAACGAAATTCCCGTGCTGGGTTTGCTGGATCAACCGGTGCTGGGCGAGCGATTTCTGGGCGTCAATGGCCGTTCGGTGCTGATCGAAGCGGGCAAGCGCACGCCGTTGCATGTGCGCGAATGCGGCGAGATGGGCCAGGCCATTCTCTGTGCCACCGATCCCGGCGCTTATTTTTCTCTCCCCCAGCAGGCGGCGTTCCAGCGGGTGACATCGGCGGCACGCATGACCCGTTATTGCGGCGATTGTTATCTGTTTGCGGCGCTGGCGATGGGCTTTGTCGATATCGTGATCGAAGCCAATTTCAACCGCTGGGATGTCGCGGCGCTGATTCCGCTGGTCGAAGGCGCGGGCGGCGTCATCACCGCATGGGACGGCAGCGATTGCCGCGATGGCAAAACCATTCTGGCTTGCGGCGACCGGCGCATTCACCAAGAAGCCGTCAAGCTGCTGAAACACTGATGAAACGCTGAGGCCGGCGCCGGCGGATCGCAATTTTTGTGGCAATCCTGTCCAATCTCGCCGCAATTTGCCTTTGTTCGGGGGGCACGAAACCCTTATGCGCAAAGATCGTTCTCCTTGCCGAGGTTCTTTTATTCTCCAGGAGGAATGAATGTCTTTGCGCGATTTCCAGACGCCCTATTCGGACGACCCCACCGCTTTGCACCATATGCCGAAGGGCAATGAAACCGGGCTGGAATCCTTTCACACCGTCCAGCCCGAAGATATCGAACCCAGCAACATGCCCAAAATCGTCGGCGCGATCGCGGTGGCGTTGATGGTCAGCGCGGCCGGCGTGGCGTTTTATGCGTCGCAGGGCGTGTCGTCGTCGCAATCCAAGCAGATGATCGCTGCTGCTCCGGCGGCGACCGTGCCGGTGAACCCGGTCCCGGCCGCTGCACCGCTTCCGGATGCTGATATACCGGCCAGTACGCCGGCAGCGGCGCCGGAGCCGGCTGCGCCTAAGCCCGCGCCCGTCAAGTCGGCCAGCGCTACCAAATCCTTATCGAGCGGCAGCACGACATCCAGCAGCGCACCAGCTTCCGATGCCATGGCGACCCGCATGGCTGCGGCTGCCGGCGCCGATCCGGTGAGCACGCAACCGCAGCAGCAGGCTGCTGTTGCGCCGACGCCGGAACAGCCGGCCGCGCCCAGCCGGTCGCCTTCTGATGTTGCGAGCAACAATATGCAATCGAGCGTTGCCGTGCCGCAGGGAGCAACCACCGCCGCGGATATTCCCAACCCGGCTCCGGCTCAGAACGCCAATCCCATCCCGGCCCCCACCGAGCCTTCCGGCCAAATTGCCCAATAGTCAGATCGCGCAGTGGATGTTTGCTTCAAGCACCGCGCTCCAGTTCAAACCGGGGCGCGGTGTTTTTTCATGAAAGCATCGAAGGCGGCCCAGAATTGGGCGCGGATGGCGTTACGCTCCATCAGGATTTCATGCCCGGCTTCGGCGATCTCGACATAGTCCGCATGGGGTGCGCGGCGCGCGAATTTCTCCGCTTCCGGCGTCACGCAGATACGGTCCTTGCCGGCTCCGGCGATCAACAAAGGCGTGGTGATAGCGGGCGCCTGGCCGCGCAGCCAGTCCATGGACCGCAGCGCCGCCGCCAGCCAGCCCCAGGTCGCGCCGGCCAGGCGCAGATCGGGATGTTCCCTGAGCAGCATCTGGGTCCGTTCGAATCGCTGCGGATCGGAGGTGACCAGCTGGGTGGCGAAGGTGACGTTGTGGGGATCGCGCCCTTCCATGCCCCACACCCAGTCGGTGCGCCTGCCGCGCCACAACTGATAGCGCGTCACCGATCGCACCAGCAGCTCTTTCTGGCCACGAAACGAGATGGCGATCATCGGTGCGCAGAGTACCGAGGCGGAGAAGCTTGACGGCCGCCGCGCCAGAAACCGCAGCAGATTATGCGCCCCCATGGAGTGGGCCAGCGCCATGGGCTTTTCGCCTGGTCTCAGCATGGGCGTGACAATCCAGTTGATCAGCGTATCCAGGTCTTCGTCATATTCACGGAAATCGCCGACAAAGCTCTTGCGGCTGTCTTCGGTCATCCGGGTCGAGCCGCCCTGGCCGCGCCAATCCATGGTGGCCACCGCAAACCCGCGCCCCCGCAATTCATCGATGACTTCGAAATATTTCTCGATGAATTCGGTTTGTCCGTTCAGCAATAGGCAGACGCCGGCAGCGGGAACATCCGGCGTGGGCTGGAACCGGGCCGCGCGCAAAGTTGCGCCGGGGGCCTTGATGGGCAGGGGATCAAACAGCGTCGCGGCGGGAATCATTTTTCTGAAGCGGCAGGTTCCGTAGGCACTTAATCCCGATTTTCAAGCCCCCGATAGGGGCTTGAACAGGACGGTTCCGCTCCCAAATAAATCCTGCCAGCTGCCGAAAGGGGCCGGTTCCAGCCCCATGCGAATGGTTCGGTGGGGTCCACAACAACGCTTTTAGGAGGTTGTCCATGCGTATCGACTATTCCCCGTTTTTCCGTTCCACGGTCGGCTTTGATCGTCTGATCGGCCTTTTGGAGTCTGCCTCGGAACAGGGCTATCCACCCTACAATATCGAGCGCAGCGATGAAAATAACTACCGCGTTACCCTGGCGGTCGCCGGTTTTGCCGAAAAAGACCTGGCGGTCGACGTCAAGGACCGGGTTCTGACCATCAGCGGCAAGCGCGAACAGGCCGAAACACCGTCCGCCTCTCTGCTGCACCAAGGCATTGCCGGGCGCGGTTTTGAGCGCAGCTTCCAGCTCGCCGAGCATGTCGAGGTCAAGGCCGCGCGGCTCGAAAACGGCCTGCTGCATGTGGATCTTGAGCGCATCGTGCCGGAGGAAAAGAAACCCCGCCGCATCGCGATCAACGCGCCGAGCCTGACCACCATCGAAGGCGCCAAAGCAGCATAGGCATTATATATTTTCTGAAGACAGGGGCTTCCTCTTGGAGGCCCCTGTTTTTTTGTTAGACTCGCAAGCGAAACGCTGCTTCGGCATGCCATGGCGCTCTGGCCGCAAAGCTCGCACGGCAAAATTCCCGCAATTGAGGATCTGCGCGCTCGCTACGACACGTTGTTTGCGCGGTTCGGCGCGCCGCCCGCCGGTGTGCCGTTTGTGCCCGCCCGATTGGGCGCCATTACCGGCGAATGGGTGGGAGAAAGCCGCGACGGCCGCATCATTCTGTATTTTCACGGCGGCGGGTTTATCGCCGGCGCGCCGCAAAGCCACCGCCCCGTCATCGGCAAGCTGGTGGAAGTCAGCGGCGTCGGCGCTTTCAGTGTCGGCTACCGCCTGGCACCGGAATGTTTTTTTCCCGCCGCGGTGCGGGACGGCATCGATGCCTATCGCGCGCTGCTCGCCAAGGGCGTGGCGGGTTCCTCCATCATTTTGGCGGGTGATGAGGCGGGCGGGGGCCTTGCCTTCGCGGTGGCATTGGCCATCCGCAATGCGGGCCTGGACATGCCCGGCGGGCTGCTTGCCCTGTCGCCCTGGGCCGATCTTTCCCTTTCCGGTCTCTCGATCTTGCAGAACCGCAAATCCGATACCCTGCCGGATTGGGAAACGCTGTTCGTCTCGGCGCGGCATTATCTGCGCAAGTCCAATCCCTGCGATGCCTATGCTTCGCCCGCCTATGCTTCCTTTGCCGGTTTCCCGCCGGTCATGGTGCATGCGGGGGCCAACGAGATCCTGCGCGACGACGCGTCCAAGCTGGGCGACCGCGCCGCAGCCGCCAATATTCCGGTGAGTGTGGAAATTTACGACGGCATGGGCCATCTGTTTCAGATCGAAGCCGGCCGCGGCGAGGCCAAAGTATCCTTGTCGCGTTTGGCCCAGTTTATCCGCGCCAAAAGCACCGCCATTGCGGCTTAAGGATCAGATGGAAGCCGCCAAAGCCTCGGCGAAGCGGCCTGGCAACTTCGCCCCGGAAAAATCGGCGCCCTGCATTTCACTGTCGCGCATATCGGCGTCGATCAGGTTGGAATAGGACATGTCGCAGCCCGACAATCGGGCCCGGCGAAGATCGGATCCGCGCAGATCGGCATAACGCGCCTGGGCATTGTCCAGCCGCGCCGGCAACAGCCGGCCCCCGGAAATCAGCAGC
>DATEIA010000186.1:0-2203 GCA_035279305.1 Rhizomicrobium sp. | reverse complement strand
TATTTTTCCGGGCGGCACCATCGCGCCGATCCTGGACCGGATCGAGAAGCGTTCCAGCATCGAAATCGTCTGCCCGCGCACCGAACAAGGCGCCGGCTATGCCGCGCTGGGCTATGCGCGGATGACCGGTGAAACGGCGGTGTTCATGGTGACCTCGGGTCCGGGCGTGACCAATGCGGTGACGCCGGTGGCCGATGCCTATTACGACAGTATTCCGCTGGTGGTGATCACCGGTCAGGTCGGCACCGGCGACATGCGCGGCGACCTTCCGGTGCGGCAGCGCGGGTTCCAGGAAGTGGACACCATCGATTTGATGCGGCCCATCGCCAAGGCGGTTTTTCAGGTCAGGGACGTCCGTGACTTGTCCGATGTGATGGAACAGGCGTTTTTCTTGGCAGCTTCCGGCCGCCCGGGTCCGGTGGTGGTGGACCTGCCGATGAATGTGCAGCGCGGCGCCATCGACCCGGCCACTTGCCGTCCTGTCTCCCCGCGCACCGAGGTCGCGCCCTTCGTTCCGGCGGACAAGGTCGAGCGTTTGGCGCAATGGATCAGCGCCGCGGAGCGTCCGGTAATCCTGGCCGGCGGCGGCGTGATCGCCTGCGGCGCCTATCAGGAATTGCGGGCGTTGGCCGACAATTATCATATCCCGGTGACCATGAGCATGCCGGGGATGGGCGCCTATCCGTCGGATGCGCCGCTGTCGCTGGGCCTGTGCGGCTATGCCGGCAGCCAATATGCCAATATGGCGATGTACAAGTCCGATCTGCTGATCGGGATCGGCACCACCTTCCATCTGCGCCAGACTGGCAGCTTGCCCGCCAAGACGGTGGAGCAGGGCCGTATTGCCCGCATCGATCTGGACATCAATGAGCTGCGCCACAGCCGCGTGCCGCTGGACATGGACATCCATGCCGACGCCAAGGCGGCGATGGCGAGCTTGGATCGCGCCTTGCAGAAATTGCCTGCGCCGCGCACCGCGGCCTGGCTGAACCGGATCGCGGATTGGAAGACTCAATATCCCCTGCTGACCGGCAAGCCCAGTTCATTGCCCAAGCCGCAAGACGTCATCGCCGCCGCCAATAGCGCGGTGCGCGGCAAGAAGGTGATCGTCACAACCGGCGTTGGCCAGCACCAGGTCTGGGTACCGCGTCATTTCGATTTCGATGCGCCACAGCGCGTGCTGTTGACGTCTTCGGGGCATGGCACCATGGGCTTCGATCTGCCCGCCGCGATCGGCGCCAAGATCGCCGAGCCTCAGGCCAGCGTGATTTGCTTTGTCGGCGACGGCAGTCTGCAAATGAACATCCAGGAACTGGCCACCATCGTCGAGCGCGGCATCGACATCAAGATCGTGGTGCTGGACAATCACGCGCTTTCCATCGTGGCGCAATTCCAGCGCCAAAATTGGAAATCGCATCCCTCCACCGGCGACAAATACAATCCGGATTTCGCGGCCATAGCCCAGGCCTATGGCATCGCCGCCGTCTCCATCACCTCCAGCGAAGGCATGGCGGACAAAATCCGCTTCGCCCTGAACTGCAAGGGTCCGGTGCTGATCCATTGCCAAATCGATCCCCAGGAAGACCTTTTGCCCATGCTGCTGGGCGGCCACACATTGGACGACATGTCCAACCAATCGTCCTTCTGACATGGCGGCGTCTTCCAAAATCGCGCCCAAAAACGCGACCAGACTCGCTCTGGTGACCGGCGCCGGCAGCGGCATCGGCAAGGCGACGGCTTTGGCGCTGCTGGGTGCGGGCTATCGCGTGGCCTGCGGCTATAATGCCAACCGGGCAGGGGCGGAGGCGATCCAAAAGTCTCATGCTTCGGCTTTTGCCGTGAAGATCGACATCGCCAGCCGGGCTTCGGTGAAGCGCGCCATCGCCGCCAGCGCCAAGCATTTCGGCCGCGGCTTCGACATCATTGTCAACAATGCCGCCTTGGTGCAGGAAAAGCCCTTCGAGACCATCACCGATGCCGACTGGGATCGCATGCTGGCGGTCAATCTGCGCGGTGCCTTCATCGTGGCGCAGGAAACACTGCCTGGCATGCTGGCCCGCAAATGGGGCCGCATCGTCAACATCACGTCCATTGGCGGGCAGTGGGGCGGCATGCGCCAGGTGCATTACGCGGCGGCCAAGGCGGGGTTGATCAATCTCACCCATTCGCTGGCCAAGCTCTATTCCGGCGGCGGGGTCACCGC
>DATEIA010000185.1:0-6308 GCA_035279305.1 Rhizomicrobium sp. | reverse complement strand
TGCAGGAAGGTGGAATAGATCGCGCAGAAAGGCTTCATGCCCTCGGTCGCCAGGCCCGCGGCAAAGGTCACGCCATGCTGCTCGGCGATACCGACATCGAAGGTCCGCCCGGGAAAGACCTTTTCGAACAGGTCGATGCCGGTGCCGGACGGCATCGCGGCGGTGATGGCGACGATGCGCTCGTCTTTTTTGGCTTCGGCGATCAGGCTTTCGCCGAACACCTTCTGATAGGCCGGGGCCTTGGGCGTGGACTTGGACTGTTCGCCGGTCAAGACGGTGAATTTGGTGACGGCATGATATTTGTCGGCGGCGGCTTCGGCCGGGGCATAGCCATGGCCCTTCTTGGTCACCACATGCACCAGGACGGGTCCGCGCATGGTGTCGCGGACATTTTCCAGCACCGGGATCAGATGATCGAGATTGTGGCCATCGATCGGGCCGACATAGAAGAAGCCCATTTCCTCGAACATGGTGCCGCCCATGGCCATGCCGCGGGCATATTCCTCGGTGCGCTGCGCCACCTTGAACAAAGCGCGCGGCAACAGCTTGCGCGCCAGGCGCTTGGCGACATTGCGGATGCCGGTATAGGGCCGCGAAGACACCAGGCGCGCCAGATAGGCGCTCATCGCGCCGACCGGCGGCGCGATGGACATGTCATTGTCGTTGAGGATGACGATCAGCCGGTTCTTATGGGCGCCGGCATTGTTCATCGCCTCATAGGCCATGCCCGCGCTCATCGATCCGTCGCCGATCACCGCGATCACATTGTTGTCGCCGCCGGTCAGATCGCGCGCCACCGCCATGCCCAGGCCGGCCGAAATCGAGGTCGAGGAATGCGCCGCGCCAAAGGGGTCATATTCGCTTTCGCTGCGCTTGGTGAAACCCGACAAGCCGCCGCCCTGGCGCAGGGTGCGCATGCGGGCGCGGCGGCCGGTGATGATCTTGTGGGGATAGGCCTGATGGCCGACATCCCAGATGACCCGGTCCTTGGGGGTGTCGAACACATAATGCAAAGCCGTGGTCAGCTCGACCACGCCCAGGCCGGCGCCGAAATGCCCGCCCGTCACCGAAACGATATCGATCAAGTCGGTGCGCAGCTCGTCGGCGAACTGCCGCAGCTGATGCTTTTCGAGGCGGCGCAGGTCTTGCGGCAGGTCGACCTGGTCCAGCAGGGGAGTCTTGGTATTGGGGATATTCATGTCCGGAAAATCTCTTTTTTAAGACAGCAATGCAAGCTCATGCCGTCTCCAGCCTTTCAACAGTTTCAGGGGCACCAGTTTCTGGGGCGCCAACCTCTGGGCCACCCGCGCCCATTACGATTTTTTCCAAGCGCCCCTCGGCGGACTTCAATTTTTTTTCACAATGCGCCTTCAAGGCCTGTCCACGCTCGTACAAGGCGATCGAATCTTCCAAATCCACCTCGCCCTGTTCCAGCCGGGAGACGATGGCTTCCAATTCCTTGAGCGCCCCTTCAAAGCTCAGTTCTTCAATAGCCTTGCCGGGCCCTTTGGGGGATTGCGAAGAAATGATGAAAACTCCAACTGCCTTGCATGAACGTTCCGGGTGCCCCGAAACCGCCAGAACCCCATAATCGCAGTTATGGTGCCCTCAAGCCAGCTTCGTGCCCCCGCACGCCGGAAATTATAGTTCAAGGACTTCCGGGAACAAGCAGTTTCCTTGCAAGGGCCGTGACCAACAGGTCACGGGCGCGGCAGATTTGTCGCCCGGAGCTGGAGTGTGCCGCCTGGACCACCCTGGGGCAGGCTGGAAACCTGGCCCAATACAGCCTGAAGGGCGGGAAGATTGAGGATCGATTCGATCCTCCCCATCAGTCCCAGGCTGGCCTCCAACCCGTCCGACAGCGTCCCCAGCCGCGACAGAATGCCGGTGGGGCGGGGATAGACCCGAAAGACCATCCCCTCCACCGGCACCGACCCCAGGGCGGCCGCCTGCCCCGCCGCCGTCCAGAAGCCGCCAAGGACATCGACCAGCCCCTGAGTCTTGGCATCGGCCCCCGACCAAACCCGGCCCCTGGCCGCGGTCCGGACCTTTTCCAGGGACAGCTTGCGGCCATCCGCAACCTTGCGGGTGAAATCGTCGTAAATCACATCGGCCTGATGGTTGAGATGGGCCCACTGCGCGTCGGTGAAGGGCTGCAGCGGCGAATCCATCAAAGTATTCTTGCCCACCGAAACCGTCTCGGCATTGGCGCCGATCAATCCCAGCGTCTTGGAAAAGCTGACCTTGCCGGTCAGCACGCCGATCGAGCCGGTGATGGTGCCGGGTTCGGCCACGATCTTGTTGGCGCTGAGCGATATGTAATAGCCGCCGGACGCGGCGACGCCCCCCATGCTGACCACCACCGGCTTGCCGGCTTTTTGCGCCGCCTTCACCGCATGCAGAATCTGATCGGACGCGGTGACCGAGCCGCCGGGCGAATCCACCCGCAGCACGATGGCCTTGATATTCTTGTCGCGCGCCGCTTGCGCGATGGCCGCCGACAGATCGTCGCTGGCGATGCCTCCCGCGGTATTGACCCAGGACGTCTTGGCGGTGCCGTCGCGGATCTCGCCGGCCGCCTCGACCAGGGCGATATTGGCGCCGCCCGTGCCGCGCTCGATATCTTTCACATAGGTGGTGAACTTGACCGATTTGGAGTCCGCGCCCGCCTTGGCCTTGGCGGCGGCGCGCGCCTCATCGTCATAGCCCAGGCGGTCGACGAGATGCCGCGCCATCGCCTCTTCGGCGAATTGCGGGCTGGATTCCAGCGCCGCGATCACATCGGCGCGCTTGACATGGCGGTTGGCCGCCATCTGATCGACGGCGCTGTCATAGACCGAATTCATCAGAGCGGTGAGTTGCTCGCGGTCGGCCGGCGACATTTGTTTTTCCATGAATGTGTCGGCGGCGCTTTTATATTCGGCGCGCTTGGCGATCTGGGGCTGGGCCCCGAGCTTGTCCAAGGTGCCGCGCAGGAACAGCGCCCCGCCGCCGCTGCCTGACGTCGAGAAGGGGCTTTTGGGCTGCACCCAGATTTCATTGGCGGCGCTGGCGGCCAGATAATCGCCCAATCCGGCGCTGAAAAAGGCGGTGGCCTGGGCCATGACGAATTTGCCGCGGGCGCGGAAGCGCTGCACGGCGGCGGCGATTTCCTGGGCTTCGGCGGTGGAAAGCGCGCCATGGCCCAATTGCATCACCACGCCCCTAACCCGCTGGTCGCGGCCGGCGGCGTCCAGCCCCAGCACCACATCCATCACCGTGATGCGTCTTGGCGTCAGGATGCTGGTGGACGCGGCGGCGCTGTCATCGATGGGTTGGCGCAGGTCCAGCGCCAACACCATATTGCCCGGCAGCCCGTCGCCACGCGCCAGCAAAATCACCACCAGCAGGACAATAACCAGAAGCAGGAAGACGGCCGCCTTGGCGAATCCATTCAGGACCGCAAATAGGATGGAACGGAACCAGGTGAGAAACCGGATCATGACAGTCCTTCGGCAAAATCGGCCGCGCACAATCCCACGAAAAAGCCCGGCCCCCAACAGGGACCGGGCTTTTTCTTTATTTCTTACCCCTCCGGCCTTCGCATCGTAAACGATGCTACGGCCACCTCCCCTTCCAATGCGCTTACGCGCATGAAGGGGAGGCGGGCCGGAGTTTAGTGTTTAGAGGCATCACGCAGTGCGTCCTTGGCGCCGCCCAGGGCATTTTGTACCTTGCCCTTGGCCTTGTCCGCCGCGCCTTCGGCCTGAAGCTTGGCGTCGCCGGTGATTTTTCCGGCCGCCTGCTTGATGGCGCCCTTGGCCTGGTTGGCGGAACCTTCAATCCTGTTCTTGTCCATGATCAACTCCGGTTGTTGCTGGACAAGCAACGGACCGCGCTCAGGATAGTTCCGGTAACTTTCGCAGGCCGCTGCCGAACTGGTCTGCGTAGGACCATAGTGACATGGAGGCGAAAATGCGCAGACGCCAGTTTCTTACCGGCTTGCTGATGGGCGGCGCCATGCCCGGCTCCGCCTTCGGCTATGAAGTGACCAAGAGCGACGCGGAATGGCGGAAGCTGCTGTCGCCCGCCGCCTATCGGGTCCTGCGCCACCAGGATACCGAGGCGCCGTTTACCTCAGCCCTGAACAAGGAGCATCGCAAAGGCATTTTCGCCTGCGCTGGTTGCGCGCTGGACCTGTTCTCGTCCGACGCCAAATTCGACAGCGGCACCGGCTGGCCCAGTTTTTTCCGCCCCCTGCCCAATGCCGTACAAACCTCCCAGGACAATGTCCTGACGATGCGCCGCACCGAGGTGCATTGCCGCCGCTGTGGCGGTCATCTGGGGCATGTCTTTGATGATGGTCCGCCGCCAACGGGGCTGCGCTACTGCATGAACGGCTTATCGTTGACTTTTAGGCCGACATAAGAAAAAGACCGATCTTGCGATCGGCCTTTTTCAACATTCGCGTGATACCTATCAGGGACTCGGTGCTGGCGCCGCGTCGTCGGGCTTGGCGATAGCCTTCGCCTTGGCGCGCGCCTTGGTCACCATGTCGTCATGGGCGGCGGAAAAGCCCTTGAGATAGAAATCCAAAGCATAGTTTTTACCGGTATCGGCGGCGATATTGACCTTGCCCTTCTCGCCCCCGGACCTGCCGATCGCCTCGACAAAATTGTTGTCCACCGGCGTCTCGACATAGCAGCCGTTGCGGTCGCAGCGGCGGTATTTGAGTAGCGGCGAGGTGAAGCTATCGGTCTTGATGATCACGCCCTTCTGGATGGCGATCTCCAGCGGCACCGTGATCTGAATGGCATGACGGTCGATGCCGGGAATATAGGCCAGGGAAATCGACAGGACCCGTTGTTTGGTGGCTGGACTGTCCAGTTCCTGGAACATATCGCAGGGACTGGGACTCTGGACCGGGAAACAGCGCACGAACCAGTCGCCCACCGGCTTGATCTCGGGACGGCCCGGCGCGGCGGCATCGGACTGTTGCGCCATGACGGCGCCGCAGGACAGCAGCAGGCCGGCGCAGGCGGAAAACAGGAAACGCTTCATCCTATGGGCCTCGTTACGGAGTGGCCGCGGCATCGTCGGTCTTGGCGACCGGCTTGGCCTTGACGCGGGCTTGGGCCACCATGTCGTCATGCGCGGCAGAGAAGCCCTTGAGCGACAAGGGCAAAGCAAAGCGCTTGCCGCTATCGGCAACGATATTGATTTTGGCGTCCGGGCCGGTGGCCTTGACCAAGGCCTGGATCACCGCATCGTCCGGGGCCGCCTGCACGAAACATCCCTCGCGGTTGCACATGCGGTATTTCATGACCGGCGAAGTATAGGAATCGGCCTGTATCGTCGCACCCTTCTGAAGGGCGACATCCAGCGGCAAGGTGATTTGCAGGATGTGGCGGTTCATGCTGGGAACAAAAGCCAGGGAAAACGTCAGAACGCGCTGCCGTGCCTCCCCGGCGACCCTCTCCTGAAACATGTCGCAGGGATTGGGATTGTTCACGGGGAAACAACGCACCATCCAATCGCCGACATGCTTGACCTCGGGACTGCCTGGCGCGGCAGGCGCCTCCTGGGCGATAGCGGCGGCACTGCCAAGAGCCAGCGCGGCGACAATGCCCGTCAGAACAGACTTCATCTTCACGACCACAGTCTCCAGAACCAGGAGCGGCGTTTTCGATCGGCGCTCTTCCAGGCCGCAAGAGACGCCTTATAGCCCTTGAACGAGATTGGCACCTCAACCCGCTTGCCGTCGAGCCCGGCAAACATCAGCGAAGCATCGTCGGCGCCGTTCAGCGCGGCCGCCAGCGGGGCATCGAACGGCGTCTCGGCCAAGCAGCCGATGGCGTTGCAGGTACGGTACGGATAGACCTTGGGGGTCGTGTCCTTGCCGATGCGCAGCCCCATACCGGGCTCCAACGCCACGCCATAGGGCAGCATGAAGTTCAGCATCTGCTTGCCGTCCTTGGCGGTGGTGATGCCGGCGCGCGCCACGGTGTTTGGCGTGCCTTGCGAGCGGTCCACCACATCGGTGCTGAGTTCGCAGTTGACGTCCTTGGCATCTGCCGCCGCACAGGCGACACGCCAGTCGTTATAGGTTGCAACCGAGGCCGCATGGATGTTGTAGGTGGCCACGCCACGTATCATCCAGCCCGCCAAAAGGCCGATCAACAACGCGACTCCGCCCACAATCAGACGTTCAATTTTCATCGTTTGGTTTCGCTTTAATTTCTTCGGTTTTGCCCGCAAAACCCGCCATTTGGCGGCCAGGAGCCCAAGCCGGGGGACGACCTACCAGATCGGCGGAATAAAGGAAACGC
>DATEIA010000184.1:0-7978 GCA_035279305.1 Rhizomicrobium sp. | reverse complement strand
AGCACCGAAACCATCCATCGAGCGCTTGGCATAGTCTTCGTCAACACCATGGCTGCCACCGTCCTTGCCGAACATGGCGCGAAAAGTCTTGGTGCCGACGAACCACTGGTGCAGCTCGGTGCCGCGTTTGCCCAGCGGATCGTTCAAACTCTGTTCGGGCCCCGCGCCATAGCCGTCGAGCGACACGGTGAAACCGGCAACACGGACTTTTCCCATTTATTCCACCAGACGAAAATTGCAACGGAGGGAGACTACGCGATACGGCGAAAGCGTCAATTGATGCGCCCCGGCAGCAGCTTTTCGTTTTCTCCGCCAATCTGGTGATAAAAACCGGGCCCTTCGGCGCCGCTTTGCCAATAGTCGCGGCGCGGCCGCACCAGAAACATGTCACCCTTCATGTTGTGGACATAGCCGAACTGCAGCACCGTCAGATAGGTGGCGGCAAGATCGGTCTCCGCGCATTGGCCCTGAAGGCAGCGGAGCGAGATGCGGGTCGCCAGCAACTCGGGATCGCGCGGCACCGGCGCGGGCGCATCGGGCGAAGCACAGCGCATCGACAGCGCCACCGCGCCGACCAGCGGCTTGGCCCAGCCGGCATCGCCGCCGGGCACCACGGCGATCCAAAACGCGATGCGTCCGCCGGTAACGCGGTAGAGGACAAAGCCCGCCCCGCCCTTGCGGTTGCCGAAGTCGCGCACGACAAAGCCGAAAGGCCGCATTTGGGGCGGCGTCATCACCGCCGGCGCGCCAAAGGTTACTTGCAGGAAATCCCGGACAAACTCCTCTGGTGTCACGCCGTTCAAGTTTCCCGATTTGTAAATGGCGTGCGCGAAACTTTCCTGCGCCATCACATGAAACAGCGAATTGTCGGATGCATGCGCCGCCACCCGCCATCCGAAGGGCACGAAGGCGTTGCACTGCCCTGCCCCCAATCCGCTCAGCGCCAGCGGCTTGATGGTGGGCCCACGCAGAATCCGCTTCGACCATGACGCATTGGCGGCGGCGGCGGGGGGGTGGAAATACGCCTTGGCCAAGGTGCGCGGCGGATGGACCGAAAATTTCTTGCCCACCGGCGGCGCGGCGTCGAACACCAGCGAGACGGACTGGGGATGCACCTCCCCCTGGGGTATGTCGTAAAGGGTGAGGCTGACACGCTCACCGGCGGTGTGGGCGCGCACCATGTCGGACGCCTGGCGCGCGGATGTGATGGCGATGCCGTCGATCGCCGAGACCACGGCGCCGGGCGGAATTTTCGCTTTATCGGCGGGACTGTCTTTTGCCACCGCCGCCACCTGCGCCCCGCCCTGCGCCAGCAGGGGCGTGCGCGCCGCGGCTGCCGGGGTGAGCGGCGCGAACTGAAGACCGGAAAAGCCGCGCGGCTTGGGCGCGCGCTGCACGGCATGGAAAACCGCTCCGGCGAACAGCGCCAGGGCGATCGCCACCGTCAGCAGGATACCCTTGCCGCCACGAAACATGGTGCATCTCATACCACATTCCTGACGCGCAGTATTTTGTGGCCTGAGCAGGAGCGTCTAGCGACAGCGTAGGCGACTTACGGAGCAATCCCTCGGCCGCTCGCCCAAGCTCGCGGCGTTCGCCACTTTCGCAGGTCCACTGGACCTGCTCACCCGCTTTGCGGGCCGTGGCTCACAGCACGCGCGACGCACTCAGGACGCAAAATACAAGCGTTTAGAGACCAGTGGTCTCAGCGAATCCCAGCATGATATTGAGGTTTTGCACTGCCGCGCCGCCCGCGCCCTTGCCCAGATTGTCGAACGCCGCCACCAGCCGGGCCTGGTGCGTCTTCTCATTGGCGAAGACATAAAGGGTCAGGCCATTGCTGCCCGCCAAAATCTCGGCATCCAGGGTCTTGACTGCGACCGCATCCTCCAGCGACGCGACCTTGACCTGCGGCCTCTCCGGATAGGCCTTGACCAGAGCGGCATGGATGTCGCGCGGCGTGGGCCTGGCCGGCAGCGCCCACAAGTGCAGCGGCACCTCTACCAACATGCCGCGATAGAAGCGGCCCACGCTGGGCTGGAACAAAGGCGGGTGCGCCAGACCGGAATGTTTCTGCATCTCGGGAATATGCTTGTGCATCAGGTTCAGGCCATAGATGCGCGAGACTGTTTGGGTGTAATCGGCGGCGCTTTTATCCTCGAACTCCGCGATCATGCTCTTGCCGCCGCCGGAATAGCCGGTGACGCCGTTGGCGGTGACCGGAAAATCCGCCGGGATCAGGCCGGCGCGCAGCAAGGGCCGCACGAGGGCCAGAAAGCCGGTGGACCAGCAGCCAGGGTTGCTCACCCGCTTGGCCGCCGCAATCCGCTCATAGCCGTCCGGCTCCAGTTCGGGAAAACCGAATATCCAGCCCTCAGCCACCCGGTGGGCGGTGGAGGCGTCGATCACCCGTGTGGCGGGATTGTCGATCAAGCTCACCGCCTCCCGCGCCGCCTCGTCCGGCAGGCACAGGATCACCAGATCGGCGGCGTTCAGCGCGGCCTTGCGGGCGCCTGCGTCTTTGCGCTCAGCGTCCGACAGAGCAATCAGGGACAGGCCGCTGCGGCCCGCCAGGCGCTCGCGGATCTCCAATCCGGTGGTGCCGGCGGCGCCGTCGATGAAGATTTTGGCCTGTTTGCTCATTCTCGATCCTGCCGACATTGACATGGAAGTCATGCGGTTCTTAGCTCATTTCACCGGGCCTTGCCCCATGGGCTGGCGCGGTGCGGGCCTGCGCCGGATGCAGGGCGGCCAGTACCGGCGCACGGCCAGATATGCCAGAGCCGCGGCCAACAGCAAGGGGGTGCATCATGGATCCGCACGCGGTTTTCGACAATTTCCGTACCACCGTCTTCGAGCACTATTTCGATATGAACGGGCGGGTGGGCCGGGCGCAATTCTGGTACTTTGTGCTGGCCTATGTCGCTTTTGCGATCGTGGCTGGCCTCCTATCGGCCATCACCTTCCTGCCGGTGGCGGGGCTTTATGGCCTGGCGATGCTGTTGCCCTCGGCCGGAATGGGCGCGCGCCGCCTGCAGGATATCGGGCGCGACGGCAAGCTCGTCTGGATTTTCATCTTCGCCGCCTTTGTCGTGCAATTGACGATGGTGATAACCGCGTTCGGCGCGCTGGCGATGGGTTGGTTTGGCTTTTTGGTTTTTGGGCCGTCACTGTTGCTCTTGTTTTTGCTCAAAATCGCGCTGCTGGTGGCGATGGTGGTGCTGATCTATTTCTGGTGCCAGCCCGGCGATCCCGGTGCCAATGCCTATGGCCCGCCGCCACCGGTGTTCGATCCGTCCCGTCGTGTTTTTCCATCGCCCTAGTGTCGTGGTTTCGAAGTTCGCACGATCATCGATATCGAGCCTTGGCGAACTTCGAAACCAAAACGACACTAGGAATCAATAAGTTGGCTAGTGTCCTTGCGATTCCGAAATTCGCCAGAACCCGATATCGTGATCATGCGAATTTCGGAATCGGGACACTAGCGCCGGCGGCCCGCGCGGTAAGTACAAGTCCCTAGCCCGCGTTTAACGCCTTTTAAGCGTCGCGCTTCCTATCATGATGCTCAAGATCCGAGCCCGCCAAGAGGTGAGGATGTTGATCGGGTGTCGAAGACGAGCACAGTGTTGCGTATAAAAAGCATGCGGGACTGGCGGCCGGGGTTGAACATGGCCGCCAGTCTCGCCTCACGCAACGCGCCGCCTTCCAAGGCGCGCATGGACCGGTCCAAACCCGCTTTTTAAGGACAGCCCGGTATGGGCGTGTCGTAGCCATAACTTTCGCCGCCATAATTGACGACAAGCTTGCCGCGCTGACAGGCATTGACCGATCCGGCTTCCCAGACGCTCCAATAGACCTTGCTCTTGCCTTGCGAGCTTTGGCGCATGGTGGCGTCCGAACTGGCGATCATCCCGACCAGGATCGGAGGAATCCGATCCGACGGTACTTCCGTCAAGGCATCGCCCGCGCCATTGCTGAGCTGTACGCCCTGCACGTCGTCCCAGCTTATCGTGCCGTCGGCTGCCCGGCGGGTATGGGCGATGGAAAGGACGATGTACTTGTCGAGCAGCGGCTTCACGGCCGGCGAGGGAACCAGCAGCGCCGCCATCCAGACTATTGCGATACTTTCCCCGGCCTTGTTGTGCGTAATGCTCAGATAGTCGATCAGCTGCTGTTGCGGCGTCGGTTTCCATAGCCGCGCCGAGGCCGGCGCAGCCGCGGCAAGCAACAGCAGGACGAAGGCAAGGGCGCGCATGACGCCTCCTTGAAAGGGATGCTGCCGCCACCATGCACTCCGCCACGGCCCGGCGACAAGCGGCCACAAAGAAAAACGGCGCGGATCGCTCCGCGCCGTGGTTCTTTTCGCCGAAAGCGTAATTACCGCTTCGAGAATTGGAAACTGCGGCGCGCCTTGGGCCGGCCATACTTCTTGCGTTCCACCGCGCGCGGATCGCGGGTGAGAAAGCCGCCCGGCTTCAGAACCGGACGCAGGGTGGGCTCGTAATTCACCAGGGCGCGGCTGATACCGTGGCGCACCGCGCCGGCCTGGCCCGAAAGCCCGCCACCATTGACGGTGACGACCACATCGAACTGGCCGTCGCGGCCGGCCGCGATCAGCGGCTGGCGCAGGATCATGCGCAGCACCGGACGGGCGAAATAGACGGTTTCGTCGCGGCCATTGACGGTGATCTTGCCGGTGCCCGGCTTGATCCAGACGCGCGCGACCGATTCCTTGCGGCGGCCGGTGGCATAGGCGCGGCCCTTGGAGTCGCGCTTGTTGTCGGCCTTGGCGGCGTCATCGGCACCCGGCTGCTTGGCCTTGATCAGGGTGGATTTGAGTTCGGTGAACTTATTCTCTTCGGCCATGGTTAGGCTGCCTTTGTCGTATTCTGGGTTTTATACTGGGTGTTCTTGGGATTCATCGCCGCCACGTCGAGCACTTCAGCCTGCTGGGCTTCGTGCGGATGGTCGGGGCCGGGATAGACGCGCAGATTGGACATCTGGCGGCGGCCCAGGGGTCCGCGCGGCACCATGCGCTCCACGGCCTTTTCCAGCACGCGTTCGGGGAACTTGCCCGCCATGATCGCACCGGCGGTGCGTTCCTTGATGCCGCCGATATAACCGGTGTGGTGGTAATAGACCTTCTTCTTCAGCTTCTGGCCGGTCAGCAGCACCTTGGCGGCGTTGATGACGATGACGTTGTCGCCGCAATCCATATGCGGGGTGTAGGTCGGCTTATGCTTGCCGCGCAGACGCATGGCGATAATCGAGGCCAGGCGGCCCACGACCAGGCCGGTGGCGTCGATCACGACCCACTTCTTTTCGATCTCGGAGGCTTTCGCCGAGTAGGTTTTCATCTTTTTTCCTTTTGGTCGCTACGAGCGAGGCGCTACGCGTTCGCCGATGCTCCCTGAATCCGCTGATTTCGGGGCGGCTTATACGCAGCCCCCTGCTCCAGGTCAACAGAAATGCAGGAATATCAGGCATTCCGCCTATGCGGTATTATAATACCGTTCCTCGAGGTGTAAATGGCGCATCTCCGCACTACATTTCCCAGCCATGATGGATTCCCCGCCCCTGCTGCTCACCGCCCATGCCTCGGGCGTGCTGCGCCTGATCCTCAACCGGCCCCAGGCGCGCAACGCTCTATCGTCGGAGCTAATGGCGGCCATCCAGGCGGCGCTGGAAGGCGCGGCGAGCGACAACGCCACCCGCGTGATCGTGATCGCCGCCGAAGGCCCGGTCTTTTCCTCGGGTCATGATTTGAAGGAACTGGCCAGGCACCGCGCCGATGGCGATGCCGGGCGCGCCGCTTATGCCGCTCTGTTCACCCAATGCTCGGCCATGATGCAAGCCATTGTGCGCCATCCCAAGCCGGTGATCGCCCAGATCCAGGGCATGGCGACCGCCGCCGGCTGCCAGCTGGTGGCGAGTTGCGACCTGGCGGTGGCCTCCACCTCGGCGCGCTTCGCCACCCCCGGGGTGGATATCGGCCTGTTCTGTTCCACCCCCATGGTGGCGCTGTCGCGCAATGTCAGCCGCAAGGCGGCGATGGAAATGCTGTTGACCGGCGAGCCTATCGACGGCGAACAGGCGGCGCGGATTGGGTTGATCAACAAAGTGGTGGCGCCCGAAATTTTGGAAGGCGAGACCATGCTCTTGGCCAACCGCATCGCCTCCAAGCCGCGCGGCGCCTTGAAGACCGGCAAGGAAGCTTTTTACCGCCAATTGGAAATGCCGCTGGCCGAGGCTTATGCCTATGCCAGCAAGGTGATGACCGAAAACATGCTGGACGCGGAAGCCTGCGAAGGCATCGGCGCGTTCCTTGAAAAAAGAGAACCGAACTGGCCGAAGCCTCTCTCCCCCACCGGGGAAAGGGAATGACCTATCCCGACAGCCTGATCAAATCGATCCTGCGCAGCGTCAAGACCATCGCCATGGTGGGGGCGAGCGGCAACGATATCCGCCCGTCTTATTTCGCCATGATGTATCTGTTGAATAAGGGTTACAAAGTCATTCCGGTCAATCCCGGCATGGCGGGCAAAACGATCCTGGGTCAGACGGTCTATGGATCGCTGAAGGAGGTGGCTGACGCGGGCATTGGGCCGGTGGACATGGTGGATATTTTCCGCGAGGCCAAATTCGCCCCCGAAATCGCGCGCGAGGTCGTGGCCGAAAAGGACCGTCTTGGCGTCAAGATACTGTGGATGCAGTTGGGCGTGATCAGCCCGGAAGCGGAAAAGATCGCGCAGGATGCGGGACTGACCGTGGTGATGAACCGCTGTCCCAAGATCGAGCATGGCCGCTTCTCCGGCGAGATCGGCTGGATGGGCGTCAACCGCCGGGTGATCGACAACCGCAAGCCCTTGCTGTTCGGCAAGGGCGGCAGCCTGCGAAACAACTGACGCAAGTGTCGTGGTTTCGAAGTTCGCACTATCATCGATATCGAGCTCTTGGGGAACTTCGAAACCAAAGCGACACTAGCAACGAACAGGGGAAGTCATGTCTCTCGACAATGCCGCCATGACGATTTTCGGGGACTCCATATCGGGCAATTGCCTGAAGGTGAAGTTCGTCGCCGACCGGCTGGGCCTGGCCTATGACTGGGTCGAGATCAGCGTGCTGGCCAAGGAAACCCGCACGCCGGAATTTCTGGCGATGAATCCGGCGGGGCAGGTGCCGATGGTGCGCTTTGCCGACAAGGGCGTGTTGGCGCAGTCCAATGCCATCATGCTGCATCTGGCGGAAAATACCGAACTGATTCCCACCGACGCGTTCGAGCGCGCCCTGATGCTTCAATGGCTGTTCTGGGAACAATACAGCCACGAGCCCGCCATCGCGGTGCTGCGTTTCCAGCGTCTATACTTGAAAAAGCCGCCCCATGAGATCGACCCCGATCTGGTCGCCAAATGCTTCAAGGTCTTGAGCCTGATGAATGCCCATTTGACCGCCCGCAGTCATTTCGTGGGCAACAAACTCTCGCTGGCCGATATTGCCTTGGTGGCCTATACCCGCTTTGCCCATCAGGCCGATTTGGACTTGGGCGCATATCCCCATGTCCAGGACTGGGTGCGCCGCATCGAAACAGAGTTGAATATCGAACATCTGGCATAGCCCGGACGCGCCAAACATACGATCAGGAGACGATAATGGCCGACTATGGCTTTAATACCCTCGCCGTTCATGCCGGCGCCCAGCCCGATCCCGCCACCGGCGCGCGGGCGACCCCGATCTACCAGACCACCGCCTTTGTGTTCGAGGATGCCGACCATGCCGCGGCTTTGTTCAACCTGCAGGTGTTCGGCAACATCTATTCGCGGATCATGAATCCCACCAATGCGGTGCTGGAAGAGCGGGTCGCCGCGCTGGAGAATGGCCGCGCTGCTTTGTCCTGCGGCTCGGGCCATGCCGCGCAGCTGCTGGCGCTGCACACTTTGATGGGCCCAGGCGACAATATCGTGGCGGCGCGCCAGCTTTA
>DATEIA010000183.1:0-2034 GCA_035279305.1 Rhizomicrobium sp. | reverse complement strand
CGCATGAAGCGCGAGAAGAATATCGGGCTGATCATCATCGACTATCTGCAGCTGGTGGAACCGTCGCGCCGCCACGACAACCGGGTGCAGGAAATCACCGAAGTCACCAAGGGCCTCAAGACCCTGGCCAAGGAATTGCATGTGCCGGTGCTGGCCTTGTCGCAGCTGTCGCGCGGCGTCGATGCCCGCGACGACAAGCGTCCGGTGCTGTCGGACTTGCGCGAATCCGGCTCGATCGAGCAGGACGCCGACGTGGTGATGTTCGTGTTCCGCGAGGAATATTATTTGAAATCGCGCGAGCCCGAGGCGGGCTCTGCCGACCATGCCAAATGGCTGGAAAAGATGGAGCGGCTGCATCGCCGCGCCGAAGTGCTGGTGGAAAAGCACCGCCACGGCGCCACCAACAAGATTGATCTGTATTTCGACGACCGCTTCACGCGCTTCAGCAATCTGGTGCAGGAAAACTGACAGTCACTTGTGACTGTCAGTTTGATGTTCTGATCGCCACGAATTTCGCGCCGCGCAGCAGCGCCGCGATCTGCCGCGGCACAAGCTTGAGGTCGTAGCCCAAGCGCACCAGCTCCCGCGCAAGATAGGTCCAGCCGAAGGCGCGCAGGCCCAGCCGCGTGCCCTCGATATCCGACTTTTCCCCGACAAATTCCTCCTGCCGGGCAATTGCCGGCACCAACTGCCTGGGCCGCAATGCGGCGAACAATTTGGAATTGTTGGGATTGAACAGCAGGTGATCGACCGGCAGGTCGAAGCATGTCTGGCTGAGCAACAGCTCCGCGGCGCGGCGCGATAGGATATAGGCGGCGGCGCCGGTGTGACGCGACAATATCCGGCCCAGTTGGAAATCCTCTCCCACCGCACGCATATCGGTCAAAAGCACGCGCTGACCGGCGGGACCGTAATGTTCCAGTTTCACCACCGCCGCATCCGCCGGTATCCAGCCATCGCTGGTCAGCAAGGCGGCGGCGCTGGCGCTGAGGCGGACATCGTCTTCCAGGAAAACCGCATGGCGGGCGCCGCTGGCGAGGAACATGTCCCAGCCCCGGCGATGCGACAAAAGGCACGCCTTGTCGCCCATGGGGATTTGGCCCAGCGGACCGGACTGCGTGAACCAGCGATTCACCATGGCCGGTTCCTCGCTCTTGGCATCCACCGCCTCGATCCGTTCCAGGCTTAGGCCCAGCGGAACCGTTTGCCGGATCATCGCCGCCAGCCGGTCGGGACGCCGGGCCAAGTTGACAAGATAAATCCGCATGACGGCGGCGTTAGCATTTTTGCCGGTTTTCCGCCATTGGCGCTGGGTCGGCCCTGTTTTGTACCCCAACCGGCTTCTATATGGTGGGGGAGTGGGGAAGCGTTTGACGGATTGAGACTTTTGGCCAGCGAAATTGTCCTGACCCCTTCTCTGGCGCACCCTTTCCTGCGTCCCGGCGCCGGTCCCCCGGGCGCGGAGGAGCAGCGACGCCGGGCCCTGTCGCGCACCACCTCCTGGGCGCTGGTGGCGCTGCTACATGTGTTCTTCTTCTTCAGCTTTGTTCTGGGCGTTCGCCCGTTCGACATGCGCAACCGCACCCTGGTCGAAACCATCCTTACCCTGCCGCAATCGGGCAACAATCAGCGCGAGGATTCGCGCAACTATCCCGTGCCGCTGATCCCCGCATCGCCGCGCATGCTGTCGGCGCCCGCCATCCCGCCGCCGCCGATATTTCGCCTCGAGGAGAAGCCCCAAGGCGAGGGGCCTCCCACCGACATATTGGGGGTGGTGGGGCGCGAACTGGCCTGCAGCGCCGGCAGCTGGGAGCATCTCACCTCGGCCGAGCGCGCGCGCTGCGGTCTTTATCCCTGGCGCGCCGTCAAGCTGCCCAATGGGTCGCTTGTGATGATACCCAGAACCGTGTTGCCGCGCCTGAAAGAAGCTCCCGACACCCAGTTCAGCGTCAATACCGGCGCCGACCAGCTCCGCTCCGATGTCCAGGCCGGCATCATCCCGGGGTCGGGCGGCTGTCCCATCCTGCAGAATAC
>DATEIA010000182.1:0-3605 GCA_035279305.1 Rhizomicrobium sp. | reverse complement strand
CATCACCCGGCCCTCGATGAAGCTCTGACGCTCCTTGGCGGCGTGATATTCGGCATTCTCCGACAAATCGCCATGGGCGCGCGCCTCCGCGATCGCCTTGATGATCTCATGGCGGTCCACATTTTTGAGGTGGTTCAGCTCGTCCTCCAGGCCCTTGAAGCCTGCGGCGGTCATCGGGATCTTTTCCATTGTCTATTTCCGTCCGGCAAAAAGAGGTTCGCGCCGCCGGACTCTGCCGGTTGCCGAACCTGTTATTTGTTAAGTCACTGATTTTGCTGATAAATTCTTGAAGAACTTCAGCCGTACCTTACAAAGAGTAGGACTGGAGGGGAGCGACTTCAAGAGAGCCTGACCGAAGGGCCTGGATAGCCTGGGCGGCCGCCGCCGCCCCCGCCATGGTGGTGTAGTAGGGCACTTTCAAAGTCAAAGCGGCGCGGCGGATCGAGGAGGAGTCCGCCAGCGCCTGGGCGCCGTCGGTGGTGTTGAACACCAGGTTGATCTCGCCATTCTTGAGGGCGTCCACCACATGCGGACGTCCTTCCAGCACCTTGTTGATGGTGGCGACGGGCAGGCCCTTGCTTTCCAGCGCGCGCGCGGTGCCGCGGGTGGCGATCAGCGAAAAGCCCATGGCCAGCAGTTCGCGCGCCGGCGCCTCGATCAGGTCCTTGTCGCCGTCCTTCACCGACAAGAACACCGCGCCGCCGGTGGGCAGCTTGGTGCCGGCGCCGATCTGGCTCTTGGCGAAAGCGCGGCCGAAATTGGCATCGATGCCCATCACCTCGCCGGTGGAGCGCATCTCCGGTCCCAGGATAGTGTCCACGCCGGGAAAGCGCGCGAAGGGCAGCACCGCTTCCTTGACCGAGATGTGCCCGCCTTCCTGAAACAGGTGATTGGGCTTTTTCAGAGCCATGGATTTCAGACTCTCGCCCGCCATCACGCGGGATGCGATGGCCGCCACCGGCAGCCCGATCGCCTTGGCGACAAAGGGCACGGTGCGGCTGGCGCGCGGATTGACTTCCAGCACGTAAATCTCGCCGCCCTGGATGGCATATTGCACATTCATCAGGCCTTGGACCTTCAGCGCCTTGGCCATGGCGATGGTCTGGCGCTCGATTTCGGCAATGGTTTCTTTCGACAGCGAACGCGGCGGCAAGGAACAGGCGCTGTCGCCGGAATGTACGCCGGCTTCCTCGATATGCTCCATGATGCCGGCGATGAAGACATCGCCCTCACGGTCGCAGATCGCGTCCACATCCACTTCGGTGGCGCGGTTGAGAAAGCCGTCGATCAAGACCGGATTGTCGCCGCTGATGCGGAACAGTTCGCCGGATTCCACCTGCTTCTTCAGTTCACTCTCGTCCGAAACCACCACCATGCCGCGTCCGCCCAGCACATAGGAGGGCCGCAGGATCACCGGATAACCGATGATCTTGGCCGCCGCGACGGTTTCTTCCGCCGTCATGGCGGTGCCGTTGCGCGGTTGCTTGAGCTTAAGCTCTTCCAGCAGGGCCTGGAACCGCTTGCGGTCCTCCGCCAGATCGATGGCGTCGGCGCTGGTCCCCAGGATCGGCACGCCTGCATCGCGCAAGCCGTTGGCCAGTTTGAGCGGGGTCTGGCCGCCAAACTGCACGATCACCCCGGCCAGGCCGCCCTTTTCCTGTTCCTTGTGGATGATCTCCAACACGTCTTCCAGGGTCAGCGGCTCGAAATAGAGCCGGTCGGAGGTGTCGTAATCGGTGGAAACGGTTTCGGGATTGCAGTTGACCATGATGGTCTCATAGCCGCGCTCCGACAGGGAAAAGGCGGCATGGCAGCAGCAATAATCGAACTCGATGCCTTGGCCGATGCGGTTGGGCCCGCCGCCCAGGATGACGATTTTCTTGGCCTCGGTGGGATTGCTTTCGCAAACCGTTTTTCCGCCCACCGGCGATTCATAGGTCGAATACATATATGGCGTCAGGGCAGCAAATTCGGCGGCGCAAGTGTCGATGCGCTTGTAGCAGGGACGCACCTCCAGGGCGTGACGCGCCTGGCGAATGGCAGCCTCGCTTTGCCCGGTCAGTTTCGCCAGCCGTGCGTCCGAGAAGCCCATCGACTTGAGTGCGCGCAGACCTTTGGCGTCCTTGGGAAGTCCGTTCTTGCGGACGCGCTCTTCCGTTTGAATGATGGTTTCGATCTCGCCCAGGAACCAGGGATCGTAGCCGGTGATGCGCTGGATCTCATCAATCGGAAAATCATAGCGCATCGCCTGCGCCGCCAGCCGCAGCCGATCCGGCGTGGCGCGCGCCAGCGCGGCGCGGATGGCGGCCGGGTCGCTGTCCAGCGCGATTTCATCAAAGCCGGTGAGGCCGGTTTCGAGGCTGCGCAGCGCCTTCTGCAAAGACTCGGCAAAAGTGCGGCCGATCGCCATGGCTTCGCCCACCGACTTCATCGAGGTGGTCAGCAGCGGCTCGGCGCCGGGAAATTTCTCGAAAGCAAAACGCGGAATCTTGGTCACGACATAATCGATGGTCGGTTCGAAGCTGGCCGGCGTCACCTTGGTGATGTCGTTCTGCAACTCGTCC
This sequence comes from Rhizomicrobium sp., assembly GCA_035279305.1. Lineage (GTDB taxonomy): Bacteria > Pseudomonadota > Alphaproteobacteria > Micropepsales > Micropepsaceae > Rhizomicrobium. The sequence continues at coordinate 1,041 of DATEIA010000182.1, read as the reverse complement.
AGGGTGTAACCGCAGGCCAGCTTGGCCGCGATCTTGGCGATGGGAAAGCCGGTGGCCTTGGAGGCCAGGGCCGACGAGCGCGACACCCGCGGATTCATCTCGATCACCACCATGCGGCCGTCCTTGGGATTCACCGCGAACTGGACATTGGAGCCGCCGGTTTCCACCCCGATCTCGCGCAGCACAGCAATCGAGGCCGAACGCATGCGCTGATATTCCTTGTCGGTCAGGGTCAAGGCGGGCGCGATGGTGATGCTGTCGCCGGTGTGCACGCCCATGGCGTCAATATTCTCGATGGAACAGATGATGATGGCGTTGTCGGCTTTGTCCCGCACCACCTCCATCTCGAATTCTTTCCAGCCCAGCACCGATTCCTCGATCAGCACTTCGTTGGTGGGCGAGGCTTCCATTCCCGATTCGACAATGGCGAAAAATTCCTCGCGGTTATAGGCAATGCCGCCGCCGGTGCCGCCCATGGTGAAGCTGGGACGGATCACGGTGGGCAGGCCGACTTGGTCCAGCGCCGACAGGGCTTTGCTGAAGGTCTCCGGTCCCAATTCCATCACCGGGGCATTGTTGCCGTCGAACAAAAGATTGCCGCCCGAATCCTTCTTTTGGCGCAACTGGCCCTTGAGGGTAATGCCCTTGGGCACATCCAGGCCGATCTTGGTCATGGCCTGTTTGAAACGCTCGCGGTCCTCGGCCTTATCGATGGCGTCGGCGGTGGCGCCGATCAACTCGACATTGTGGCGCTCCAGGGCGCCGATCTTGCGCAAAGACAGCGCGGTGTTGAGCGCGGTCTGCCCGCCCATGGTGGGCAGCAGGGCAAAGACCTTGCCGGGCGGCACATTGGGCCGCTCGCGGGCGATGATCTTTTCCACGAACTCCGGCGTGATCGGCTCGATATAGGTGGCGTCCGCCATGTCGGGATCGGTCATGATGGTGGCGGGATTGGAATTGACCAGCACCACCCGATAGCCTTCCTCGCGCAGCGCCTTGCAGGCCTGGGCCCCGGAATAGTCGAACTCGCAGGCCTGGCCG
>DATEIA010000181.1:0-6151 GCA_035279305.1 Rhizomicrobium sp. | reverse complement strand
TCTGGCGCCGTTCCATTCCACAAGTCCGTTCAATGGACTGGAAATTCCCACCGAAGTGACGGTGACCCGCCAGGTGCTGGCCGAGCCGTCCGCCGAAGCGCAGAACCGCACCTGGGCGCAACTGGCCGACGGCACGCCGCTAATCACGGCCCAGGCGATGGGCTCGGGCTGGATCGTAATGTTCCACATTTCCGCCAGCCCCGGCTGGTCAACCTTGCCGCTGTCGGGACTTTATGTCGACATGCTCAAGCGGCTGCTGGCGCTGTCGGCGGGCACGCCTGCGCGCGAACTGGCCGGACTGACCAGCCTGCCCCCGGTGTCGCTGTTGGATGGTTTCGGCCATGCCATGGCGCCGTCCGCCGATGTCACCCCGATTCCGGCGAACGGTTTTTCGCGGGCGCGGGTTTCAGCGCAACATCCGCCAGGCCTGTATGGCGCGCATGACGTGGAAAGCGCGCTAAACATTGTGCGTGCCGGCGATCGCCTCACGCCACTGCCCGATAGGGACTTGCAGGCCTATGGCAACACCCATGCCCGCGCGTTGGAGCCCTATCTGCTGGCCGCCGCCATGATCCTGCTGCTGCTGGACGCGGCTCTCTCGCTATGGCTGCGCGGTTTCACACCGCGAAAACTCAAATGGGCGTCCGCCGTCCTTGCCTTCGCGATTTTGGTGCCGCATGCGCGCGCCGACGAAGCGACCAACATGAAAGCGGCTTTGGACACCCATCTCGCGTACGTGAAGACCGGCCTCGCCGATGTGGATTCGATCAGCCAGGCGGGCCTGACCGGGCTGAGCTTGATGCTCAGAGCCCGCACCTCCTACGAGCCGCCCGGGCCCTTGGGCGTGGATCCGGAGCTGGACGATCTCTCGCTCTATCCCCTGCTCTACTGGCCGATGGACCCGCGCGCCAAAAGCCTCTCGCCCAAGGCGCTGTCGCGCATCAGCGACTATATGCGCAATGGCGGCACCATTCTGTTCGATACCCGCGATTTCACCTTGGGCGCGGTGCGCGGCCCTGCCTCGCCCGGCGAACAGACTTTGCGGCGGCTGACATCGGCGCTGGATCTGCCGCCGCTGGAACCGGTGCCGGCGGATCACGTCCTGACCAAAACCTTCTACATTCTGCGCGATTTTCCCGGGCGCTGGAGCGGCGGCAAATTGTGGGTGGAAGCCCTGCCGCCCGCGCCCCAAAGAAAAGGAAATGAGTATGGCGCGCCGCCGGCGCGCGGCGGCGATGGCGTGTCGCCGGTGATCGTCGGCGGCAATGACTGGGCCAGCGCCTGGGCGGTGGATAACAACGGCCATTTCATGTCCACGCCCTCGCCCGGTGGCGAATTGCAGCGCGAAATGGCGTTCCGCTTCGGCATCAATCTGGTGATGTACGCGCTCACCGGAAACTACAAGGCCGATATCGTGCATGCCCCCGCGCTGCTGCAGCGGCTGGGCAATGAGCGGGGGACGCCATGACAAGGCTGGCTTTCGCGCCCGTCATTCCGCTGCCTGTCCTCACCGTGCTGATCGCGTTGGCGCTGCTGGTCACGATTTACGGTTTCGCCACCCGCGCCCGGGGCGCCTGGGCCCGCGGTCTTGCCTTCGCGGTGCTGCTGTTCGCGCTGGCCGGTCCCATGCTGGTCAAGGAGAAACATGCGCCGCTGCCGGACGTGGCGGTGATCGTCACCGACCGCTCGCAAAGCATGGGTTTGGGCAAGCGCGCCGCCCAGGCCGAAGCCGCGCGGGCGCAGATCAAGCGCGCGTTGGCGCAGCAGCCTGGACTGACCCTGCGCGAGACCAGCATCACCACCACCGCCACCGGCGAGAATAACGGCACCCAGGCCTTCGCCGCCCTGAATGCGGCCTTGGCGGACGTGCCCCAGACACGGGTGGCGGGCGCCATCTTGATCACCGACGGCCAGGTGCATGATGCGCCATCGCCCCAGGCCTTGCAGCTGCATGCGCCGCTGCAGGTGCTGGTGGCGGGATCGCGCGGTGAGCGTGACCGCAAATTGTCGGTGCTGAATGCCGCGCGCTTTGCCATTGTCGGGCAATGGGCCACGCTGCGGCTGCGGGTGGACGATCTGGGCGGCGGCGGCGAGACCAGCGCCATGCTGAACATCCGCATCGACGGCAAGCCGTTCGGCGCACGCAGCGTGCCGGTCGGCAAGGATAGCGATGTGCGCGTGCCGGTAGCGCATGAAGGCGAGAATCTGGTCGAACTCTCCGCCGGTCCCGGCCCCGCCGAACTGACGCCGCAAAACAACCATGCGGTGGTGACGATTTCCGGCGTGCGCGACCGCTTGCGGGTCCTACTGGTGTCGGGCGAACCGCATGCCGGCGAGCGGGTGTGGCGCAATCTGCTCAAGGCCGATCCGTCCGTCGACCTGATTCACTTCACCATCCTGCGCCCGCCGGACAAGCAGGATTCCACACCGATCAATGAATTGTCGCTGATCGCCTTTCCCTCGCGCGAGCTGTTCCAGGAAAAGCTTGGCTCCTTCGATCTGGTGGTGTTCGACCGCTATCGCGAGCGGGGCGTGCTGCCGCTGGCCTACTTCCTCAACCTGGCGTCCTATGTCCAGGACGGCGGCGCGCTGCTGATCTCCTCAGGGCCGGAATTCGCCAGCCTAGAAAGCATCTATCGCACCCCGCTCAGCCAGGTGCTGCCGGTCCAGCCCACTGGCGAAGTCATCAACCGCCCATTCAAGCCGGTGGTGACCGAAGACGGTATGGCCCATCCGGTAACGCGCGAGCTTGCCGGCCGCAACCAGGACAAGACCTCGCCGAGTTGGGGACGCTGGTTCCGTATTCTGGGCGCCAACAAGGTCGCGGGCCAGACCGTGATGTCGGGCGATGGTGGCCGGCCGCTATTGGTGTTGGACCGGGTGGGCAAGGGCCGAGTGGCGGAATTGATGTCCGACCAGGCCTGGCTGTGGGCGCGCGGCTTTGAAGGCGGCGGCCCGCAAGCCGAATTGCTGCGCCGCCTGGCCCATTGGCTGATGAAGGAACCGGAACTGGAATCGGAAAATCTGTCGGCGGCGATTGTCGGCGATACGGTCCGCATCACCCGCCGCACCATGGCCAAGCAGACACCGGCCGTGACTCTGACCATGCCGTCGGGCAAGCCGGTGAACCTGCCGCTGACCCGCGGCGAGCCCGGCATCTGGCGCGCCCAGACCAAGGCCGGCGAGCTGGGCCTTTACCGCGCCACTGACGGGATACTTTCCACCGTGACCGCGGCGGGGCCGCTCAACCCCAAGGAGGTGGCCGATATGCGCGCCACCGAAGAGATTCTCAAGCCCGATGCCCAAGCCACGGGCGGCAGCGTGCATTGGCTGGCCGACGGCGTGCCCGAAATACGCCGCGTGGGTGCGAAAGACAGCGCCAGCGGCTCCCGCTGGATCGGCCTGCGCAGCAACGGCGCCTATCGCGTCACCGCCCTGGAACAGGAAAAGCTGTTGCCGCAATGGCTGGCATTGATGCTGATCATGGGCGCGCTGTTGCTCGCCTGGCGGCTAGAGGGCCGGTGAGATGCTGAAGGATTTTGTGATTGCAGATGCAGTCGGAATCCAGATGCAGGGAAAATATATCGACCTGCACAATGAATTCGATCTGATGCAGATACGGCTCAGTCCTCAGGTTCACGTCCTTGAACTTGAGTTCGCAGCCTCTAGACCAAATGCATCGCCTACCAAATTCGTCATTCAGTTTGTTGAAGTCGACTGGCTACAGATAAGTCCGTGCGCCTTGAAATCCGGAGCGGATATCGTGGAGCTTGGTTACAAAGAACCACTGGATAACGACCACGATTGGCTGATGTCGGAGGAGCAGGCGTCGCCTGAGGCGCATCTGTTTTTGCGTCTATCCGAAGATGAATTCATCCGGCTACACGCAAAATTCGCAAAGGTAATAGTAAGTAGCTGACGCAACGAAGCCGTCACGCCACAGCACCTCACCCAACCCCAGCTCCCACCGCGCAAACCGGCTCGTCGATCTGGGCGCGGCGCACCTCGCCCGCCAGATTGAGAAGTTCGCCCGGTTTGAGCGACAGCCCCAGGATGCGGTTCTGGTCCACCGGTCCGGGGAACTTTACCCGCCCCGGCGGCAAGCGCGAAAACCCCACCTTGGTGTAATAAGGCTCATCGCCCACCAGCAGAATGGCGCGCCAGGAACCGGACTGGGCCGCCGCGATCCCGGCTTGCATCAGAGCGATTCCGATGCCGCGGCCGCGCTGATCGCCTTGCACCGCCAGCGGTCCGAGCAGAAGTTCCTCATGCCCGCCGACCCGGATCGGCCAGAAGCGCACTGAGCCGCGCAAAATCTCTCCGCCGCCCGGCGTCTGCTCGACGGCGACAAAAGACAGAGTGGCAACCGGAGCCACGCCTTCGCGCAGGCGATAGGCCGATTTGGCGAAACGGCCCGGGCCGAAACTGTCGGCGTTCAGCGCCGCGACCTGGGCCGCGTCCGCGGGGCTTTCCAGGCGGACCTGCCAGGCCATGCTCAAGTCCTTGGTCGCCCTGGTCGGAGGTGCATTCATGCGGTTTCGCTAACCGCCAAAGCCACAAAAGGCAAGCCTGGGCCGGGTTTTGGCGGCTAGTGTCGTGGTTTCGAAGTTCGTCACATCATCGATATCAGGCTCTTGGCGAACTTCGAAACCAAAACGACACTAGGAATCAATAAGTTGCTAGTGTCCTTACGATTCCGAAATTCGCCAGAACCCGATATAGGGATCATGCGAATTTCGGAATCGGGACACTAGCGGCCGGCCTGCCGCCCCTTAACAAACCTTCCTTCCGCAGGCATCGCCATAATGGTTCAATAACGTCCCTTTGTGTAGTCTGTGAAATATCACCCGTTACAAGTCTTTGTTTTGTTTCAGGCGCCGTTACTGTGGCCCTGAATTGTCGCGAGGTAAAAGAAGCGGATGGCCCCGGCCGGATTCGAGAGCCTGAAAGCGCTTATTGTCGAGGACAATACGCATATGCGCTCGCTGCTGCGCGCGCTGCTGAATTCCGCCGGCATCAAGGACATCAGCGAAGCGATCCATGGCCAGGCCGGCATGCAAACACTGCGTGAACGCAAGATAGATCTGGTGCTGACCGATCTTGCCATGGCGCCGATGGACGGGTTGGAACTCACCCGCCATGCACGCAATGACGAAAACAGCCCCAACCCTTTTGTGCCGATCATCATGATCACCGGCCATACCGAAAAAGGCCGGGTGGAAGCGGCGCGCGATGCCGGCGTGACCGAGTTTCTCGCCAAGCCGATCACCGCCCACAACCTGTTCGCGCGCATCACCGAAATCCTGGAACGGCCGCGCGCCTTTGTGCGCTGCGACAGCTATTTCGGGCCCGATCGCAGGCGCCACGAAACCGAGAATTACATGGGCCCGTGGCGCCGCGCCGAAGAACTCCAAAATGTGGGGGCGCGCTGATGCCCAGAGGCAGAAAATTGGCCAGTGGCGCGCAATTCATCGCGCCCGACGCATATCCGCAGATGTTGAGCAGGCCCGACGCGGCACGCGCCTTGCTGAACTTGCGCTCCGCCGAAACCGCCGCGAAAGCGCAAGTTGCGATGGAGGCCGCCATCCCCCCGATGCGCGCCGCCATTCTGCGCTATGTCGATGAGATGGACGCGGCCGCCCACGACTTGAAAAAACTGTTCGCCATAGCCCATGAGATCCGCGGTTTCGCGGAAACCGCCGGTATGATCACCACCGGGCGGATCGCGGAAATCCTCTGCCGCTACATGGACGACATGGAACGGGCGGGCAAGCCGCCGGACGCCACGATCGTGGCGCTGCATGCCTCGGCCATTGCCCGCGCCGCGCGCGCCGAGGAAGACGATGTGCGCATGGGCGAAAAAGTCGCGGCGGAACTGGCGGCCCTGGTGGCGCGCCGGTTGGCGGAGGCGCATTAGCCGTCCCGCGCGTTCTTGGCGTAAGTCCTTGGCGGTCACCAAGCGTTAACGTTTTAAGGCCCCGGGAAACGTACGCAATTCACGCCTCTTTAAGCCCTGGCGTTAATACTGCAGCCCAGGATTTCGCGGGTTTTTCATGCTTCAGATTGGCGGCATTGTCGTTCTTTTCGCCTGCGTGTTCGGCGGCTACCTGATGACCGGCGGCTCGCTGGGCGTGGTGATCGAGGCGGCGCC
>DATEIA010000180.1:0-2432 GCA_035279305.1 Rhizomicrobium sp. | reverse complement strand
TGAAAATGGCATGCTTAATCCCCGCTTTTCTGCGTGCACATTAGTCATTTACCCTGAATAGGCCAGTGGCCAAATGGGATTTTCTGTCAGCAAAATTTATAGAAATACCAAATGCTTATCTCATCTTGGCCCGGGGGTCATAGTCCGAGATCCAGGCTTGCGCAAAGCCGCGCAGGGACTCGTCGGGTCTGTCGGGAAGGGTCACCACCAGCCGGACATAGAAATCTCCGGCCTCGGTTCCGCCATTGGTGGCGATGCCCTTGCCTTTGAGCCGCAGTACCGAGCCGGTGTTGGAGTTGGGCGGCACGCTGAGGGACACCGTGCCGGTCAGGGTCGGCACCGGCACCTTGCCGCCCAGCACCGCTTCCTTCAGCGTCACCGGCAGATCCATGCGGATATCGTTGCCGTCGCGGGTCATGAACGGGTGGGGCGCCACCGACACGGTCAGCAGAATGTCGCCATTGGGCCCGCCCCGGCCCGCGCCGCCGCGCCCCTTGACGCGCACGACCTGGCCGTCCTTCACCCCAACTGGAATCTTGACGTCGATCCGTTCGCCATTCTGCAGCATCACACGGCGGGTACCGCCGATGGCGGCTTCCGCGAAACTGACGGTGACGGCGGCGGAAAAATCCTCACCCTTGGTGGCCCGTCCCGCTTTTGCGCCACGCCGGCCCATCAGGTCGGCGAAAATATCCTCAAAGCCCGCCGCGCCGCCTCCACCCGGAGAAGAGGCTGCATCGTCAAAGCTGAAATGGAATTCCCGCGCCCCCGGGCCGCCGCCGCCGAAGCCACCACCAAAGGGATGACCCTGACGGAACCCGCCTTGCCTGGGATCAAAGCCTTTTGGATTGCCGTCGGCACCGATGGCGCCCGCGTCATACTGGGCCCGCTTTTGCGCGTCTCCCAGTATGTCATAGGCCCCGGAAATTTCCTGGAAGCGTTTCTGCGCCGCCGCGTCACCCGCATGCTTGTCGGGGTGATGCTTCTTGGCCAGCGTCCGAAACGCTTTCTTGATGTCGGCTTCGCTCGCTGTCTTGGCGATGCCGAGGATTTCATAAGGGTCTCTCATACCGGTCTTTCGGAGGGATTCTGCTTTAGATGGCCCCTTTATAACATTGTTTCAAGGATTTGGCGGGCTTTGCCCCGGCGTGTTGCCGGACTGGACCGGCGCGGCTGGAGCGGGCGGCGTGCTGGATAATGAGGCCTCGGGCGTGACGCCGGCTTGCGTGGCGGGCGGTCCCAGAAATTGCGACCGCGCGATGGCTTCGGGCATGCCGCTATGGGCGGCGGCGGCGTAAAGCTCGCGCGCCTTCTCCAGATTCTTGGGCACCAGCGGCGGCGCGCCGGTCTCGTAAAATTCGCCCAGCTGAAATTGCGCGCCGGGATGATTGGCCGCGGCAGCCCGGGCGAGCAGCGGCAGGGCGGCGGACAGGTCGGGGGCGCCAAGTTCGCCCTTGAGATACATGTCGGCCAGATCGGCCTGGGCGGTCGGCATTCCGACCTCGGCGGCGCGCAGATAAATTTCCTCGGCCCGTTTGGAATTCTTTTCGGTGCCGATGCCCTTGCGCAGCATCATGCCTAGGTTGCGCATCGCGGCCAGATCCTCGAAGCGAAGCTCCCACCAGACTTTGAAAGCCTTTTGGTAATCGCCCGCGTCATAGGCGGCGACACCGGTGGCGAAGTCGGCGGCGATTTCCGCCGAGCTGCGGGCCTGGGCCGAAGACGTCATTGCGAGGCAGGCGCAAAAAGCAAGGGTGAGAAGCGCAAAAAGCTTTTGGGTCATGGGAGGCGCAAGGCTACCCTGCCTCCAGCGAAACTGCTAGGACGGCGCGCATGACGATGGAGACAGGTGGCCCCCTGGACGATGGCGGCATTGCCGCAGGCCCCGACCCTTTCGCGCTGTTCCATAGCTGGATGAAAGAGGCGGAAAAATCCGAGTCCCATGATGCCAACGCCATGGCGCTGGCCACGGCGGACACGCAGGGCATGCCCAATGTCCGCATGGTCCTGCTGAAGGGAACCGGCGACAATTCTTTTATCTTCTATTCCAATGCGCAGAGCATCAAGGGCGCCGAACTGGCCGCCAATCCGCGCGCCGCGATCAATTTTCACTGGAAGAGTTTGCGCAAGGCGGTTCGGGCGCAGGGCGCGATCACCCAGGTTTCGGATGCGGACGCCGATGCCTATTTTGCCTCGCGCCCCAAGGACAGCCAGATCGGCGCCTGGGCCTCGCCGCAGTCGCGCACCATGGAAGGCCGTTTTGTTTTCGAGAAAAGGCTGGCGGAATTCGGCGTCAAATTCGCGCTGACCAAGGTGCCGCGCCCGCCATACTGGACGGGATGGCGCCTCACGCCCTTGCGCATCGAATTCTGGCGCGACCGGCCGTTCCGGCTGCACGACCGGCTGGTCTATCTGCGCGACAGCGTGGACGG
>DATEIA010000179.1:0-15820 GCA_035279305.1 Rhizomicrobium sp. | reverse complement strand
GGGGCTTTTCCTCTCCAACGGCATGTTCTGCACCCAGTGCGAGCCGGAAGGATTCCGCCGCATCACCTATTTCCTGGACCGGCCGGACAATCTTTCGGTGTTCACGGTGCGGATCGAGGCGGACCAGGAGCAGTATCCGGTACTGTTGTCCAACGGCAACCGCATTCAGAGCGGTGCGCTGGCCTCCGGCGAAAATGGCAGCGCGCGCCACTTCGCGGTGTGGCACGATCCCTTCCCCAAGCCATCCTATTTGTTCGCGCTGGTGGCGGGCGATCTCGGCTCCATCCATGACAGCTTCATCACCATGACCGGGCGCAGAATCGCGCTGGACATTTATGTCGAGCACGGCAACGAGCCCCGCGCCCGCTATGCCATGGAGGCGTTGAAACGCGCGATGCGATGGGACGAACAGGCCTATGGCCGCGAGTATGACCTCGATATTTTCATGATCGTGGCGGTCAGCGCCTTCAACATGGGCGCCATGGAAAATAAAGGTCTCAATATCTTCAACGACAAGGTGTTGCTGGCGACGCCGGAAACCGCCACCGATGACGATTATGCCCGCATCGAAAGCGTGGTGGCGCATGAATATTTCCACAACTGGACCGGCAACCGCATCACCTGCCGCGACTGGTTCCAGCTATCCCTCAAGGAAGGGCTCACCGTTTTCCGCGACCAGAGCTTCTCCGGCGACGAACGCAGCCATGGCGTGCAACGCATCCAGGATGTGCGCGCGCTTCGCGCCCGGCAGTTCGTGGAAGATGCGGGCCCGCTGGCCCATCCGGTACAGCCGCAGAGCTATATCGAGATCAACAATTTCTACACCGCAACCATCTATGACAAGGGCGCGCAAGTCATCGGCATGCTCAAGACCCTGGTCGGCGAGGATGGCTATCGCAAGGCGACCGACGCCTATTTCGACCGGCATGACGGCCAGGCGGCGACGGTCGAGGACTGGGTCAGATGTTTCGAGGACACCTCGGGCCGCGATCTGGGCCAGTTCCGTCTTTGGTACGCCCAAGCCGGCACGCCGGTGATCGAAGCGCGCGGCGCGTATGATGCGGCGCGGCGCAGCTACACGCTGGATTTGAGCCAATCCGTCGCGCCCACCCCCGGCCAAGCGGAGAAAAAGCCGATGCATGTTCCGGTGCGCATCGGCCTGGTGGGCGAAAGCGGCAATGCGCTGCCGCTGACCCTGGAGGGCGAGAACCATAGCGGGCCGCTGACGCGGGTGCTGGAACTGACGCAAAGCACCCAACGCTTTGTCTTTGCCGATATCGCGGAAGAGCCGTTGCTGTCTCTGGGCCGGGATTTCTCCGCTCCGGCGATTTTCCGAAATACCCTGACCCGGCGCGAACGCGCCATCCTGATGGGCAAGGACAAAGACGCCTTCAACCGTTGGGAAGCCGGCCAAACCCTGGCGGCCGAGATCATGCAGGACCCCAGCACCGGCGCCAATGAAGATTACATTGCCGCGATCGGCGATGTGCTGGCGCAGGCCGACGAAGATCCCGCTTTCGCGGCCCAGATGCTGGTGCCGCCCACCGAGAATGAACTGGCGGCCAGAAAGACGCCTGTCGATCCCGTCGCCATCCATCTGGCGCGGCGTTCTCTGGTGACGGCGATTGCGCGTGCGCACCAAAGCCGCTTGGCCCAGCTTTACGAGCATATGCGCGATACCGGCGATTTCAGTCCCGACGCCAGATCGGCCGGCCGGCGCGCCTTGCGCAATGCCTGCTTGCGCTATCTCACCGCCGCCGATGACGAGGCCGCGGCAGGCCTGGCGGACGCGCATTACCGCAGCGCGGACAACATGACCGACATGATCGCCGGACTGGCGGCCCTGACGCGCATGGAGTCGCCCTTGCGCGACGGCGCCTTCACCCATTTCCACGACCGCTTCAAGAAGGACGCCCTAGTGCTGGACAAATGGATGAGCCTGCAAGCGGGTTCACCCCTGCCCGATACCGTGACGGCGGTGCGCCAATTGATGAAACACCCCGCCTTCGACATCAAGAACCCCAATCGGGTGCGCGCCCTGGTGGGCGCCTTTAGCGCCAATCATCTGCGTTTCCACAAAGACGATGGCTCCGGCTACCGGCTGGTGGGTGAGGTCATCCGCTCCTTGGATGGCATGAACCCGCAGGTCGCGGCCCGCATGGCGGGCGCCTTCGAAAGCTGGCGCCGCTACGACCCAGCCCGGCAGGCTCTGATGCGCACCGAACTGAAGGCGATCCATGGCCTGTCCGGCATCTCGCCCAACCTGTTCGAAGTCACGGGCAAGATGCTCGATTGAGTCGCTCACCGATTCGGTGGTCACGCGTTAATAACTTGGTGACGCGGCAAAAACCGATTCACATACTGGAGTTGGCGCGAATCACCGCGCGGGTGGGGACAATGAGCCAGGCGACAACACGCCCCTGGAACAGGCTGGATGGTATCTTCGCCGCCATCCTGCAGCGCCCTCTTGCCCGCCGCCTGGCGCGCGACGCCCGCTTCACCATCCCGGTTTGCATCATCCTGATCTGCGGCTGTTTTACCGCCGCCGGCCTGCTCCAGATGCGGCTGGACCGCAGCCATGCCTTGGCCCAGGCGGAAACCTTCGAAACCGCGCGGGTGCAATCTGTCGCACAGTCCACGGGCCAAACCTTGGATCGCTATGCGCGGCTGGGCGCGGTGTTCGCAGCTTCGCCCCAACAATATCGCAGCGCCGATCTGGGCCGCGCCGAGCCCGCGATCCGTGACATTGCGGTGTGGGACGGGCGCGGCAACCGGCAGGCACGCTTGCAGGCGGACACAAATGCGCCCTTTCCCCAGCCGCAATTTGCCGGACCGCGCACCAGCTTTCCGGGCGGACTGGCGATCCGGGACGGCGGACAGACCATCGCGGTGCTGTTCGATCCCAAAAGCATTGCCCTGGGCTCGCACCGCACGGCGTTGATATCGCTCAAGGAGCTGCGCGGATCCGGCGGCAGCATTTCCGCAACCGTTCCCGGCTGGCCGCTGGCGGTGATGACCAGTGTGGACGAAAAAAACGTCCTGGCGGACTGGGCCCAGACCCTGCCGCTGTACCTGTTCGTCATCCTGGGACCGGCCCTGGTCGGCGGCTGGCTGGCGGCGCTGTTCGTGGGTGCCTTCGAGCGCCATGCGCGGGCCTCAAGAGCCATCCGCGCGCTCAAATCCACCCGGCCCATAGAAGCCAAGCTGATGGTGCGCCTGGCCAATGCCGAACGCGGCGCGATGGAGGCGCTGCGCTCCAAATCGGAATTCATTGCCCATATGAGCCATGAATTGCGCACCCCGCTGAATGCGGTGATCGGATTTTCCGAAATCATCGCCCAGGAATTTTACGGCCCCGCCGGCCATCCCAAGTATGGCGAATATGCCCGCGATATCGGCGATGCGGGCCGCAATCTGCACGCCAAGATCGGCGACATACTGGAATTCGCCAATATCGAGGCTGGGCGCCATCCCCTCAGCGAGGAGGCGGTGGATCTGGCGGCGCTGGCGCAGTCCTGTGTGGAAGAACAGGAGGGGCGCGCCTTCTCCCGCCGCATTTCCCTGTCCCTGGCGTTCGGCGAACCGGGACAGGTGCGCGCCGATTCCCGCGCCGTGCGCCGCATCCTCACCAACCTTCTGGCCAACGCCCTGGCCTATACCGCCGAAGGTGGGATCGTGCGTGTCGATGTCCATTTCGACGAAGGTGCCGGCATCGTGACCCTCAGCGACAGCGGCATGGGCTTTACGCGCGGGGAAGCCGCCATCGCCGGCAAGCCGTTCCAGCGTTTCGACCGGACAGGCACGGTGACCGGCGCCGGCCTGGGACTGGCCATCGCCATGGAACTGGCGCGGCGCATGGGCGGGACCATGCAGCTTGCCGGCGGCGGCCATGGCGGGGGCGAAACCGGCAGAGACGTTGTTCGGGGCGCGGTGATGGAATTGCGGCTGCCCCGGCTGTGAATGTCGTGGCCCTCTCCCCTCGACAGTCGTTAGCGGCAGCGTAGTGCGACCAGGGTGAGGAAATCAGGCAAATCCTCATGCTGAGCTTGTCGAAGCATGAGAGCGCCTAAAACCATCTTGTGACCCATGCTTTGGCGCGTCTAACCTGTATTTGGTATTTGCGGGGTGACGGGAATGAAAATGGTCCTTTTGAAATGGAGCTTGGGCGGCATTGCCGCGGCGCTTCTTCTGACCGGATGCGGCAAGAGCGCCAGCGCGCCCGCCACCCTGTTCCAATGGCAAGACTATACCGCGCCCGCCTTCTACGCAGAGTATGAGAAGACCTATGGCGAAAAACCCGCCACCAGCATTTTCGCCGATGAGGACGAGGCCTTTTCCAAAATGCGCGCCGGCTTCAAGCCGGATGTGATGGGACCCTGCCTCTACAGCCTGCCGCGATGGAAGGAGGCGGGCCTGCTCCAGCCGATCGATACCGCCAAGCTCAAGAACTGGAACAAGCTCCCGCCCGCCCTGCGCAATCTGCCGGGCATTTCCGCCGGTCCCGGCAAGGTGTGGTTTGTGCCGCATTATTGGGGCAACACCTCGCTGACCATCCGCACCGACCTGGCGCCCGAATATGCCAAGTCGCAAAGTTGGGACATTCTGTTCGACCCCAAATATAAAGGCCGTGTCTCGGTGCTGGATGGCGCCGATGATGTGGTGCCCTTCGTCGCCCATATGATCGGGGTGGACGCCTACAGCATGGACGAGGCCGGCTGGCAGAAGGTGCAGGCCAAATTGCGCGCGCTGGTGCCGCAGCTGCGCTTCATCTCGGCGGACAATACCGCTTTGGCGCAGGGCCTGGCTTCCGGCGAGATCGTGGCGGCGATGAGCTGGCGCACCACCTTCGCATCGCTGAATCGCGAACATAAGCCCGTGGCCTATCTGAACCCGGCGGGCGGCATGTTCACTTATGTCTGCGGCTTGGTGATGCACAAGGACCCTTCGAATGCGGAAAAGGCGCTGGCGCTTATTGATGCTGGATTAGCCGATTCCGCTGCCGTCTATATGATCACCACCATCGGCGACGAGCCCGCCAATATCGAGGCGATGAAGAGCGTGCCCAACAGTGTGTTCCAGACCTTGGGCGTGCCGCGCGACCTGGAAAGTTTTCTCAAAAGCGGCATCTTCCAACGCCCCTTGCCGAATAAGGACAAGATCGTCAGCGCCTGGACGGAGATAAAGAGCGGCGTACAATGATCGCCGGTAAGTCCCCTAGAAAAATCCTAGTTCGGAACCTTAACGACACACCATTCGGTCTTCAGATTGAGCCTTGGGCGCAATATGAGAAGATTGCACCGAATTCTCGCGCTGAGATAATTTTTGACGATAATGATGAGCCGCTGGAGTTCTGCCTCACGGAAGAGGGAGAACCCTGCTTTGCTATAAATGCGGATATCACCTTCTCGATAGATGGGCGCGTAATCTTCGATTCTCGGAAAACCAAATAGAAGCACTTTGTCATGCCCGCGAACGCGGGCATCCATAGGACCACCGGATAGATGGATTCCCGCTTACGCGGGAATGACAAGCTTCTGAAACAAAAAGGGCCGGAGAATTGCTTCTCCGGCCCTTTTCGATTCTTTGCACGAGGCAGTCTTAGATCACGCCGCGCTTATGCTCGCCGACCACGACCCGGCCCGGCTCGAAAGCGCGCTTGAAGACGTCCAGCGCCTTGCGAGGCTCGGCCGTGCCGCACATGAAAACATCGAAGGCCGCGAAGCCCTTTTCCGGCCAGGTGTGGACGGAGATGTGGCTTTCCGCCAGCACCGCCACGCCGGAAATGCCGCCGCCGTCTTCGAACTTGTGCAGGTGAATATGCAGCAGGGTCGCGCCCGCCTCATTCACCGCGTCGATCAAAGCGGTTTCGATACGCTCGCGATCGTCCAATCCCTTGGCTTCCCAAAGGTCGATGATCACATGGCTGCCCGCATAGGACAAACCGTTCTTGGTAATGAAATGGTCTTTCTGGTCATCGTTCGAAGGAGGAACGATGACAGGAACGGGCCTCGCAGTCGCGCGGACGCGAGGCGCCCTTGCTTCTTTGTTCGCCGCCACCAGATTAAGTCGAGCCATTCAAGCACCTACCCGTCTTGGAGTTGACACCTGCGCCTTGGCCTTACGGACTTCCGGACGCGCCTAAAGAAGAAAGCGACGCACGGGGTCACCCGGTCGCCGCTTTGTCCCGCTTTTTTTCTCGCGGGGTCGGTTTGCAAATAGGGCTAACTCCCCGGCGATGCAAGAAGAAATTTCCCCTAGGGGCGATTTTTTTCCCCACCGTGTCCGCGGCGCGATCACAGCCACGCCGTGCGCGGGCGCGCCGCGCGCCTCTCGCAGCAAAGCACATGGCGTCAGAAAGTCCGATAAAATGGGCACAAGATGCACGAGCGCACGCACGGTAGACAGCGGCGCAAAGCAGTCCTATACGGCGAGCCTTGTCACAAGCGTTAAGGAAACGTTATGGCCCGTCCCCAGCCCCAGCCGACCAAAACCAAGTCTCGCAAAGCCTCCGGCGACCTCCAGATCGAGCGTCTCCACAAAGGCTACGCCCAGTCCATGGAGGTGACCAAGGTGCTGGCGGACGAGAAGAGCCAGTACCAGCACATCCGCATCTTCGACACCGCGGCCAATGGCCGGGTGATGACCCTGGATGACATCGTCCAGATCACCAGCCGCGACGAAAGTGCCTATGCCGACATGCTCACGCATTTACCTATGTTGGAGCATGGCGCGGTCGAACGGGTGATGATCGTTGGCGGCGGCGATCTCTCCATCGCCGACGAGGCTCTTAAGCATAAAAACGTGAAGGAAGTGGTGCTTGTCGACATCGACGGGCGGGTGATCGAACTGTGCAAAAAGCTGTTCGGCGAAGTCAACGCCAAGGCCTTCAAGGACAAGCGGATGACCATCGAAGCGGCCGACGCTTTTGAATATCTGGGCCGCAAGTCCAGCAAGAACCGCTTCGACCTGATCATCGCCGACCGTCCCGATCCGGTGGGGCCGGGCAAAGCGCTGTTCGGCGAGACCTTCTACGACCGCGTCAAAGGCGCGCTGAAGAAGGGCGGCTATGCCACCTTCCAAACCGGCGTGCCCTTCTACCAGCCCTGGGAGATCACCGAGGCGCTGGAGGAGCTGGCGCAGTTCTTTTCCAAATCCGGCCTCTATTTGACCGTGGTGCCCACCTATATCGGCGGCTTTATGGCCTTGAGCTGGGCCACCAAGGGCGGCGAGGCCCTGGGCACGGAAAGGGGTATCAAGCGGGCGGCCAAGGCCTATAAAAAGGCCGGGCTGAAAACCGACTATTACAACCCGGCCGTCCACGCCGCCGCCTTCGCCCTGCCCAACTGGATCCAGAAGCTGGTTCCGTGAGAGGGCGTTAAAGGCCCCACACGGCCTTGATGCGGTCTCGATAGGCTTTCGACAGACAGTCCTTCGCCAGTGTCGGGCACGCTTGGTTGCGTTCCTTCAGCCAGGCGCGCTGGTTGGACACAATCAGCTCATATTCTGCTTGCTTGGCGAGGCGGTAACGCTCGTCAGTGGGCCGTTCGTTGGCCCTAACGGCTGGCACTTCGTTGAGGTCGAGCTTGTCGGCGTACCGCTCTGCCAATTGGCGGTCGAGCCGAGCTAACCCAGCATCGGCACAGATCGCCTTTTCAATAGGACTGCGGGCGGCTGCGCAAGAGAAGGATGGAGCGGACGCACGGGGATCGGGGCGGATAACTCCCACCAACTGTGAAAAGGGAATACGAACTTTCTTTTCGCCCTGCGCGTAACCCGCCACCTCATACGGCTCGAACGTGATTTCCAGTGCATCGGGCAGCCAGACGAAATTCTGAAAACTGCTGCCCCGAGGGTTCGCGCCATTGCGTATCGCCTGGAGATCGCCAGTACCCAGCTGCCGGATCAGGTCCGCCATGACAAGCTCGCTGATCCGGTCCAGGCCGCGGCGACCGTCTACCAGTTCGGGCAGAAAGACTTGCACGCCACCTGGCATCAGGAAATTGTAGCTGGTCATGCCGGGCGTTCCATGGGCATGGCCGGCATAGTAGCTGTAGGTGCTGACCTGAACGGAGAACATCGCAGCGTCGTTGCGCCGAATTTCGTAGGACATCGCGCCGGAGTTGGCGCCTTCGCTGGTCTGGTTCAGGTCGGGATCGGCGGCATAGCCTTTGGCATCGTCCGCGAAGATGCGGTCGAGGTCGGCAAGGCCGGTCTGGGGATAATGGATGTCCAGCTTGAGCTTGGCTGTCTTGCTGACGATGACCTTGTCCGTCACAGGAAGCTGTGCCCAGGCCGAGCCGCACCCCAACATCAGGGTAACCAGTCCCAGAATTGCCCTTCGCATGGATCCACCTCTCCCACAGAGCGTAGGGGCACAAAAGGCCTCGTGCACACGCTTTTCCCCGGCATGGTTGGCAGCCGCTTAAAATCGCGGAACCGGGGGAGCGCCTAGCTTGCGGTGGCGGCAAAGGAGGGCTTTTCTTTATCCCCCGGAATGACCATCTTCCGGGCAGAAAACCCGGAAAACATAGACATGGCATTGATCGGCCCCGGCGGGCGCCCCGTCACCTCGCAAGCCCCCCAAAAAGCGGCATCGGGCACCAGCCCACACATCAAGGATTCGGGCCTGGCCACCTTCGCCGCCGATGTGCTGGAAGCCAGCCGCGCCGTGCCGGTGATCGTGGATTTCTGGGCGCCCTGGTGCGGTCCCTGCAAGACCCTGGGACCGCAGCTGGAGGCAGCCGTCAACGCGGCTGAGGGCGCGGTGAAGATGGTCAAGGTCAATATCGACGAAAATCCCGAGATCGCCCAGCAGCTGCGTATCCAGTCCATTCCCACCGTCTATGCCTTCCGTGACGGCCAGCCGGTGGACGGCTTCATGGGCGCGATTGCCGAAAGCCAGGTGAAGGCCTTTGTCGCGGCCCTGGCCGGTGGCAGCCACCAACAGGGTCATGACCATGGCCATGGTGGCCCCGAACATACCGCCGAGGTTCTGGCGGTGGCGGACGAGGCGCTGGCGGCCGGTGACATCGCCATGGCGGCGCAAGCCTATGGCCATGTCCTGCAGGACGAGCCGGGCAACGTTCAAGCCGTCGCCGGGCTGGCGCGCGCCTATCTCAAGGGCGGCGACGAGGAGCGGGCCCGGGCGACCTTGCAGATGGTGCCGCCGGACGCGGCCCAGGATGACGCCATCCGCGCCGTGGAAGCCGAGCTGAAGCTGCGCCAGGCGCCCGCCCCGGAAAGCGGCGAGATCGGGGCCCTGCGCACCAAGCTGGCCGCCGACCCCAAGGACCACCAAGCCCACTTCGACCTGGCCATGGCGCTGGAGGCGGGCGGGGACCGCGACGGCGCCGTGGCGGAACTGCTGGAGCTGGTGCGGCTGGACCGCAAATGGAACGAGGAGGCGGGGCGCAAGCAGCTGGTCGTCCTGTTCGAGGCGATGGGCCCCACCGATCCGCGCACCATCGAGGCGCGGCGCAAGCTTTCGGGGCTTTTGTTCTCCTAATGGCCGCGCGGCACTATCATTCCTATTCCGACCTGCCAAAATCGCTGCCGCTGTTCCCGCTGACCGGAGCGGTGTTGCTGCCGCGCGGGCAGTTGCCTCTCAATATCTTCGAGCCGCGTTATCTGGAGATGTTCGATTATGCCCTGCAGGGCGACCGGCTGATCGGCATGATCCAGCCGACCGAACATGAAGACACGGTGCCCCATCCACGCCTGTCGCAGGTGGGCTGTGCCGGCAAGATCGTCTCGTTCCGCGAAACCGAGGACAATCGCTATCTGGTGACGCTGGCGGGGATCTGCCGCTTCCGCCTGAGCGGCGAGATGCAGACCACGACGCCCTGGCGGGCGGGATTTTGCGATTTCGGGACCTTTGCCGCCGACCTGGCCCATCCGGGCGACGAGGCTTTTCCCCGCGAGCGGTTGCTGGCGGCGTTGAAAGCCTATCTCGCCAACCGCGACCTGCAGGCCGACTGGAAAAGCGTGATGACGGCGCCGGGCGAAGCGCTGATCAATGCGCTGGCCATGATGTGCCCCTTCGACCCGACCGAGAAACAGGCCCTGCTGGAAGCGCAAAGCTTCCAGGACCGCGCTGCCACTCTGATGGCGCTGCTGGAAATGAGCAGCGAGCCCGGCCCCACCACCCTGAACTGAGCGCTCATGCTTCGACAAGCTCAGCATGAGGATTTAAGTTCTCCTCACCCTGAGCCTGTCGAAGGGTGAGGAACGACCGGCTTGCCGGTCAAATCGGTCCGGCGGACCGATTTGAGTGACGAACGCCGCGAGCTTGGGCGAGCGGCCGGATCAAGGAGATTTTATGGAAACCGATCCCAAGCTGCTGGAAATCCTGGTCTGCCCCATGACCAAGGCGACCTTGCATTATGACCGCGAAAAGCAGGAGCTGGTGTCGCGCGCCGCAGGGCTCGCCTATCCGATCCGCGGCGGAGTGCCGGTGATGCTGCAGGACCAAGCCCGGCGGCTCAGCGACGAAGAGCGCGATGCCCTCCGATAACAGCAATCCATGGCCCAGCGAAATCCGTCTCAATCCGGGGCGCGATGTGCTGACGGTTGCCTTCGAGGATGGCAACCGCTTCGAATTGCGCGCCGAATATCTGCGGGTGGAATCGCCCAGCGCCGAAGTGCGCGGCCATGGCGGCGGACCCAAGACCATCCTGCGCGGCAAGCAAGACGTGAAAATCTCCGGCCTGGAGCCGGTGGGCAATTATGCCGTGCGGATCGGCTTCGATGACGGCCATGACAGCGGGTTGTACAGCTGGGCCTATCTGCATCAGCTGGGTTCCGAGAAAGACCGTATCTGGGCCGAGTATCTGGCGGCGGCGGCGCGCGGTTAAGCGCCTTTGCCGAGGGCGTCGCGCAACGTCCCAAAGCCATCGCGCGCCAAACAAGCCAGCAATTCGCGTTTGATGCGCGCCACCAGACCGGGGCCCTGCAAAGCCAGCGCCGAATAGAGCTGCACCAGGCTGGCCCCGGCGCGGATCTTGGCATAGGCGTCTTCGCCGCTGGCGATGCCGCCGACTCCGATCAAAGTGACGGCGCCGTTCAACCTGGCATGCATGGCGGCCAGCATGCGGGTCGAAGGCGCAAACAAGGGCTTTCCGGAAAGGCCGCCGCTTTCGCCCGCAAGGGGAGATTGCAACGGCGGACGCGCGATGGTGGTGTTGGAGACGATCAAGCCTTCGATGCCGGAGCGGCGCACCACATCGGCGATGTCGTCCTGGGCATGCTCGTCCAGATCGGGCGCGATCTTGAGCAGAAGGGGAATTTTGCGCGCGGCCCGCAGCGTCACAAGCTTATCCAGAAGGCCGGTAAGCTCATCGCGATTCTGCAACCCGCGCAGCCCCGGCGTGTTGGGCGAGGAGACATTGACCGTCACATAATCCGCCAGCGGCGCCAGCCGCGTGAAGGCCTTTTCGTAATCCGCGGCCCGGTCGATGCTGTCCTTGTTGGCGCCGATATTGATGCCGACAATGCCCGGTCCCGAACGGCGCTGCAGATTTGCTGCCGCCTGCTCCATCCCGCCATTGTTGAAGCCCATGCGATTGATCACCGCGCCGTCCTCCGGAAGGCGGAACAGGCGGGGCTGCACATTGCCGGCTTGCGGTTTGGGCGTGACGGTGCCGCATTCGACAAAACCGAAGCCGAACTTGGCCATGGCATCGGGAACGGCGGCATTCTTGTCGAATCCCGCCGCCAGACCGAGGGGATTGGGAAAATCCAGCCCAAAGGCCGTCACCGCCAGGCGGGGATCGTCGGGCGCGGGATGGGGCAGAAACGGGCCGGCGGCCCGCGCCAGCTTCAAGGTGACGTCATGGGCACTTTCGGCCGGCAGGTGCCGCAGCAGCGCGGCGCTGAAATCGATCATGCCCAAGCCGAACCCCTATAGACGGTTTCCCGTCCCGCGCCTATTATAGGAATATAACCGTAACGTCCGGTTTGATTCCTAATGCTCACCCACCCGCAAATCTGGCGCGCCATCGACGCCCTCGCCGCCCGGCATGGCATGTCGCCCTCGGGCTTGGCCAGAGTCGCCGGGCTGGACCCCACCACTTTTAACAAGAGCAAGCGCGGCACCGCCAATGGAAAGCTGCGCTGGCCCTCGACCGAGAGCCTGGCCAAGATTCTGTCGGCGACGGGGGAAAGTTTGGACGAATTCGTCGCCCTGGTGAGCGAAATACCCAGCGTGCGCGCCCGCATGGTGCCGCTGATCGGCATGGCCCAGGCGGGAAGCGCCGGCTATTTCGACGATGCCGGTTTTCCCGCCGGTTCGGGCTGGGAGAATATCGCCTTCCCCGAAATCGCCGATGCGCATTGCTATGCGCTGGAGATCACCGGCGAGTCCATGCTGCCGGTCTATCGCGACGGCGACCGGATTTTGGTATCGCCGTCCGGCTCCTTGCGGCGCGGCGACCGGGTGGTGGTCAAGACCCATGCCGGGGAAGTGATGGCCAAGCAGCTTGGCCGGATGACGGCGCAGAGCATCGAGCTTAAGAGCTTCAATCCGGTGTTCGAGGATCGCGGTTTCGCGCTGACCGAAATCGCGTTCGCGCATCGGATTATCTGGGCGAGTCAGTAGGCGGGTGAGACATTCCTGGCATCGTTCAAGACGATTGCAAAACATGGGCCGGTAAGAAGCGTAACCGCTGGCGCGTTACGCTTCTGGGAGTATTAGAATTTCATCTTGCGCCGACGAAGGTACGCCTTCGCAATTGCTCCTGCTCCGAAGTATAAGACGGCTAAACCTAAAAATACCCACACCCAAAACCAATCTGGCAGGTAGCGATCAAAGAACTTTAAAATTGCGCTGCTGAATGCCACCACGGCAATGAAGATGGCCAAAGGAACTTTTTTCGGCTGAATCTTTTTCTTTTGCTCATTCCCAGTGCTGACGTCGTTCATTGCTCTCTCGCGTTCACGTTACCAATCCCTGTAGGCCGTGAAATATGGTTGGCCTAGGATTCTAGTGGTACGGGAAGCATTAATACTGGGCAACCGATCCTACTTGTATTTGTAGGTCACGCTGGTCTTCCAGCCTTGCTTGGCCAGATCCAGCAACGCCTTCTCCAGCGAGGCACGGTTGGTGAAGCTGCAGCCGCCATAGTCATCGGCCTTCACCCCGGGCAATTTGGCCACCGCGCCGGACTTGGTGCAATCGGGATTGAAGACCTCCGCGCCGGTCTTGGTTAGGCGCACCAGGCCATAATCGCGTTCCGATTGCGCCGTCATGGGATGACAGGTCTGCCCAGGTTTGCAGGCATCGTCCGGCACCGCCTCGAACACGTAAGTATTTGCGGGCAATCCCGGCAGAACGATGAAACGCAGCACCATCGCATCGCCCAAATCCGCCTTGTCGGTAGCGGCCAGGCGATAGCTACCGTCCTTCCCAATTGTCAGCCGGGCATGGGAGACCTCGGAAGGCTTGTCGGGATTAGAGGATACGAGTTTTCCGGCACGGAAGGGCTGAACCACTTTGGCATCGCGCAGCAGCGAGCCGGTGGATTGCCAGCAACCCGCCAGCAGCAAGCAGGACACGAGAATGAAGGGCTTTTGCAAGCAAACCTCCTAGGATCCGAACTGAATTGAAATCATTAAACACAATGTCATGGCCCACCACCCCGGTCCGCGCGAAGCGCGGCCGGAGTGTAAACTCCGCATGGGCCATCCAGGTGAAGCCCGCTCAATACCAACAATAGAGGCGGCGTCATCTGGATGGCCCGCAGTCGCGGGCCATGACAAACTATTGATACTATCGTCCCCAATTGAGTTCGAGCCTTAATCCGGAAAACCTTGATATTTGCGGACCCGCAAATCGAATGCCTGGCGCTGATTGAGTAGCCCCAATAACTCCTGGGCGCGGGCCTGAATTCTTTTTTCATAGGCGGTGGCAGGAACCGCCGCCACCGCCGCCTTCAGCTCCGTCGCGATGCGCGCATGATACTTGTCGGGATCGAACCCCGCCAGCGACAGCCCGATCTGGTAGCGTACTGCGACATTGTCCGGGGCCAGGCTCACCGAGCGGTCGAACAAGGACAGCGCGGTGTTTTCGCGCGCGCCGTAGAACAGACCCGCCAAGGCGGCACCGCCGCCGCGCACCACTTCGATATGCCAGCCGCCCAAGGCCGACACGGCATAGGCATTCCTGGAATCGTCCGCCACCGCCGCGTCCAGCGCCGCCTTGGATTGGGCGGGGGCGTTTTTCATCCGCGCCTTGACTGCGCCAGTGATACGCGCCTGATAGCCCAGCGCCACCGCCAGCCACACTTGGCCAAATGCGTAATGCGGATCGGCGGCGACCGCCTGGCGCGACAGGCTCTCGGCCCGTTCCAGGCAGGATAGGCAAGGCGTATCCCGCAGCACCGCGTCGGCCAGCACGGCGCGCGCGGCGATGGCCAGTCCCGGCGCGGTATGGGAGGCCTCGCCCAGCCGCGCCGCCTGCTCGTAATCGCCCTTCGCATAGACGGCGAAAATCTCATCGCTGGTCGCGGCCCAGGCGGATACCGGCATCAGCAACAGCAGGCCGGCCAGCGCCGACCTCATTTGAGGAATTCACCGTTCAGCGCATCTCTAATCATCGCGGCGGTCTGAACGCAGCCGAACAACGCCGCGAAGGAGCCGAAACGCGGCCCCTGGCTTTGGCCCAACAACACTTCATACAGCGCCGCGAACCAGGCGCGCAGCGGCTCGAAGTTATGCGCCTTGCCGACTTCATAAACGACATCCTGGACGATCTTGCCGTCGCGCTCATCGCCCAATTTTTCCAACCGCGCGGCGAGGTCGGCCAACGCGGCGCGCTCCTGCTCATTGGGAGCGCGATAGACTTTGCTGGGCCTGACGAAGTCCTCGTAATAGCGCAACGCGAAATCCGCCAACTTGTCCAGGCCCGGATTGCTCTGCGGCGAAACCGCTTCCGGCGAATAGGCGCGGATGAAGCCCCACAGCACGTCGCGATTGTGCGCGTTGGAGGCCGAGACCAGGTTCAGCAACAAAGCGAAGCTGACCGGATAGCGTTCCTGGGGCACGTTACCGGCATGAATGTGCCAGACCGGATTTTCCAGGCGCTGCTCATCGGTGGTCTCCACCGCATGATAGGCTTCCAGAAAGGCGATATATTCATCCACCGCCTTGGGGATCACATCGAAATAAAGCTTCTTGGCGGTGCGCGGCTTCTGGAACATGAACAGCGCCAGGCTTTCCTGCGAGCCATAGGCCAGCCAGTCGTCCAGGCTGATGCCATTGCCCTTGGACTTGGAAATCTTCTGGCCCTGGTCGTCCAGGAACATCTCGTACATATACTGTTCGGGCGGATTGCCGCCGGCGATCTTGCAGATGGCGCTGTAGAGCGGCGCCTGGGAGAGATGATCCTTGCCGTACATTTCGTAATCGACGCCCAGCGCCGCCCAGCGCATGCCCATGTCGGGCTTCCATTGCAGCTTGCAGTGCCCGCCCGTCACCGGCACGGTTTGGTGGCTGCCATCCTCCTCGACATAGGTGATGGTGCCCGCAGGCACATCGCGCGCCACCACTTTGGCCAGCAGCACCTTGCCGCTCTTGGGGCTTACGGGGAGGAAAGGCGAATAGGTCTGCTGCCGCTCTTCTCCAAGGGTCGGCAACATCACCTTCATCACCTCGTCATAGCGCGCCAGGATGCGCAGCAGCGCCGCATCGAAACGGCCCGATTTGTAGGTGGCGGTGGAGGAATAGAAATCATAGCGGAAGCCGAACCGGTCCAGAAAGGCGCGCAGCCGCGCATTCATGTGATGGCCGAAACTCTCATGGGTGCCGAAGGGATCGGGGATCGCGG
>DATEIA010000178.1:0-6092 GCA_035279305.1 Rhizomicrobium sp. | reverse complement strand
GGTGCCGGCCTTGCTGCGGCCGAAATCGAACCGGCGGTAACCGCGCAGGACCGCGCGGCGCATGACTTCCCAATAGAGAAAATCATTTGCCCCATTGCGGCGCGCCCCAACCGTCCCGCCGCCATAATAGGGCAGAACCGTGTCCTTGTGATAGAAATTCAGGACCGCGCTGACGGGCGCGCCATTGTCCCGGATGACAACCGCGTCGCAGTCGGGGCCGAATACGGTTTTCAGCCTGGAAAAGTAGCTTTTCGCAAACACCGGCGTCCCCAGATTGCGAACGCTTTCCGCATAGATCCGGAAGACGTCGTCCATGACGTCGGTGGTTTCGCCGACCAGGCTGCCCTCGATGGTCTTGCGCACCACCGCTCTTTGTTTGCGGGGAATTTTCAGCAGATTTTCCTTGTCGTCGCCGCTGAGCGGTCCGGAAAAGGTCGCGTACAGATCCTTGCGCACCGTCCAGCCCGCCTGCCGCGCCTTGGGGCTGCGAAACTCGATATAGGGCGCGCCGGTTTGGCTCTGGATCGCCAGGGCCGCTGTCACCAGGGCGCTTGCGGCCTGGTCATCGGCGGCGACCGGCCCGCCTTCGACGCAAAAGGGCGCCGCCACCAGCGCGTTGCCGAAAAGCCGGCTGCGTTGATAGACCAGCGGCAGGACTCCGACGATAGCGGTGCCGCGTTCGGCGAGGAGATAATGGGGGACCAGGCGGAAGACGTCTTGGAAAATGCCGTGCCACCCGCTGCGGTGGAAAAAGCTTCCCTCGGGATGGGACATCACAAAGGCGTCCCAGCGCGGCCTGTCCCCGCTTTGCATGGGCCGGACAATTACGGCGCTGTTGGCATCGTCCCCAGGCTGCCGCAGCGCAGGCTCGTCAGACCCCGATTGCACAAGATGACCTATAGCGCATGGCTAAGGCCGACAGTGACCCGCAAATCATCCGTGCTTCCGGTAAGAGGCGAAAGGCTCTGAAGCGTGGCGGACGAGTCACGGGTCATATAATCCGTGCGCAAGTACAGGCTGGTGTCGGGCGACAGCGTATAAGACAGAGCCCCGTTGACGTTGTAGATGCTGGCGTGACCGCCAAATTCCTCATAGTTGGTATAACCGCCGCCGATTCTGGCCGTCATCAGCCGGCTGAGGTCATGACCGACAGATCCGGTCACGCCCCAGCTGTTGTTGACAGGTTGGCCCACAAACACCCGGTCCAGCACGGTCTGCCGCATGGCGTAAACCTGGACAGAAGCATGATCGCGCGCGAAGTCCTGGGAATAGTCCAGGCTCACGCGCTGATAGCGCGAGATGCTTTGATTGTAGGAAAGGCTGCCGGGCTGCTGCGCACTGAAGGATTGCAGGGAGGCGGCCGTGCCATTGGCATAAAGGGCGGAGCTGGAAGCCAGACCGCCATTGGCCGTCGATACAAGGCTGGAAAGGCTGTCCAGAAGCTGGCCCTCCGGTGTCGTGATTGAGTCGGT
This sequence comes from Rhizomicrobium sp., assembly GCA_035279305.1. Classification (GTDB taxonomy): domain Bacteria; phylum Pseudomonadota; class Alphaproteobacteria; order Micropepsales; family Micropepsaceae; genus Rhizomicrobium. The sequence continues at coordinate 4,620 of DATEIA010000178.1, read as the reverse complement.
GGCCGCTCCGGTAAGAACCGCGGTTGGGCCGATATTCCAGCGCAGTGAGCCTTGATAGCTGATGTCGTTATACTTCTGGCCGATTTCGAATTGCAGCAGGAAGTCCTCGTTCGGCGTGAAGGCAATGCCGCCAGTCCCGACCGGGCCCGACAGATCGCGGCTCAAGGGGACCGTATTGTGAATCCAGTCATACCCGCCGGTTCCCAACAGGGAGAATTCGCGCGAAATCGCGAACTGGAAATGACCCAGGCCGGTCTTTTCGGAAAACAGTCCCTGGGGACGGTCCATTTCCTGCATCATTGCGACCGCACTCCAGCTCAACCGGCTGAAATCGGTCCCGCTGATCAGCTTTTCCGAGAAGGTCCGCATTGTCGTATCCTGCGGTCCCCCCACACCGGGTATTCCGGTAAAGGAAGAGGTGCCGGCCGGCTCGGTAAAATAGGCCGCGCCATAATTTGCGCTGGTGACCGAGGTCGCAAAATCGCCGAGGCGGAACGTGATGTCCGGTCCGGCATTGAACCCATAGGAATTGCGATAGCCGTTGGAGCCGATATTTCCATTGGCGGTCACGGCACCCAGATTGCTGATCACCACCGGCTGGGCAAAGGCCTTGGCGTTGAAGTTCACATAGTCGGGAACAACGATGATGGCCGTGGCGGCCTGCAGATCGTTGGTGAACTGGGTGGATTGTGTGCCGTTGGCGTAAAAATTGACCGAGCCGTTATAGCTGGCATCAAAGCTGACCCGCGCCGAATGCTCGTTCATGGTTAGGCCGATCCCGGCCATGGTAATCCAATCGGACCGCTGGCCCCCCGAGATGCCGGCAGAGTTGGTGGTATAGGTTTCGCTGAGATCGACCCTGGCGCCGAACTGAAAGCCCGGGATCAGCGAACCGACAAAGCCCGACACGCCGGTCTGGCCGGAGCTTTGCTCCGCCGCCGAGACGCCGGATGCCGCTGGAGCGGCGGCGGCCGTGCGTTCCTGCGCATAGGAACAGGGTGCGGCCAGCATGGAAAGCGCCAAGACTGCCGCGCTGTATTTCAAAAGGCGGCGATGCGGTCTGGACAGCATCGCGTGAGGTCTATGTCCCAAAGAACGCTTCCTTAGCTCGTCGTGAAACCCAATCGCTCGCTCATCGAATCAGAAGAGCGGCGAATCAGAAAAAGGATTGGGGAATGATAATGGTATCGCCGGGCTGCAATTCGGCATTGGCGCTGAGATCGCCGTCCTTGAGCAGGTCCGAAAGCCGCAGAGTCGTGCTGACATCCTTGCCGTTGACCTTGCGGATCAGCTTGGCGCGGTTTCCGGAGGCAAACGGGGTCAGGCCGCCGGATGCGATCATCGCATCCAGCACGGTCATGTGCGCCAGATAGGGAAGCGCCTTGGGCTGGGCTGCCTCGCCCACAATACGCACCTGCTGGCTGTAGGGACCGACAAAGCTGCTGACGATCACGGTCACCAGCGGATCGGAGACGTATTTTTTCAGGCGCGCTTCGATGTCATGGCCCAGCTCTTCCGGCGTCCGTCCCGCCGCCACCACGTCGGTCACCAGCGGCGTGGAAATTCTGCCGTCGGGCCGGACCGGCACGGTCGTGGACAGCTCAGGGTTGTGCCACACCGATATCTGAAGCTGGTCGCCCGGACCGATAATATATTTGGAAAGCTCCGGAGCAGCTTGGGCGGCTGCCGGGCTGGCGCTATAGCAGAGGCCGGTGAACAGGATCGCAGCGGCCGTGAGAGCCGATTTTGCCAGCTCGCGCAACGCGAAATTCAGTTTCATGATAATCCCCTTTTAACGGACTTCAACCGCGCTATTTGCTGATAAGCTATTGAATCCTAAGAAACAGTGCAATGCAAAGGTGAAAGCCGCGCCATCATAGCCAGCGGTTCTGACGAAATGACAAAGGCCGAGGTCGGAGAAATTACAACCTAAGATTGTACTTGTTCTCTCGCTCAATAGGCCGTGCGTGGCCCGACGGCCCGCAGCAGGGGGGCCGGCGATTGGGCGGCAAGATCGTTATCGCTGTAGGACGCACGCGTCGCTACCGTCCGCAGCAAGGGAAACTCGGGCAGTCTGACGCGATCGTCGCTGGATGCCATCCGCAGGGCGGGCGTCTTTGGGCGTGACGCAGTCGTTCGCAACGTGGCCGGCTGCGCCTGTCTGGAAGGGGTGCCCAGATAGACCTTGGCCGTCATGGACACGCCGACCCGCAGCGGATGAGCGGCCAACTCGCGCGCATCCAACGCGATGCGGACGGGTAGGCGCTGAACCACCTTGATCCAGTTGCCGGTGGCGTTCTGGGCGGGAATAACCGCGAAGGCCGAGCCCGTGCCGCCGCCCAGCCCCTCGACGCGGCCATGAAACACCAGCTTGGCGCCATAGAGATCCGAGATGAGATCGGCTTTCTGGCCGGGCTGGATGTGCTGCAATTGCACTTCCTTGAAATTGGCATCGACATGGGCATCCATCAGGGGAACAACGTTCATCAGATTGGAGCCCAGCCTTACCCGCTGTCCGATCTGGGCGTGACGTCCCGCCACAACGCCATCGACGGGCGCGCGAATTTGGGTGCGTCCCAGGTCCAACAAGGCCTTGTCCAGCGCAGCCTTGGCCGCCAAAACCTCGGGGTTACTGGCGATCTCCTCGCCCTGGACCAAACTGCGCTGTGCCGCCAATTGTTGCTGCGCGATGGCAAGATCGGATTTTGCCGCATCCAGGGCATTGGTTGCGTTCGAGATTTCCTCGGCCGAAACGGCGCCACGTTCCGAAACGCTTTTGCGCCGGTTAAGCGCCAGCTCGGCGCGCTTCAGATTGGATTGCTTGCCCGCGACATTGGCCTGGGCCGCGTTGACATTGGCCATATATTGCTCGACGCGGCGCATCGCCTGTTCGTAGGCGGCGCGGGCCTGTTGGACGGCAAGACCGGCGTCGGCGGGATCGAGCTCAACCAGCAAATCGCCCTGCCTGACATGTTGGGTATCGGAGACCGCAACCCGCAGAATCGTTCCGTCGATCTGCGGGGTGATTTCCGCCAGCGGCGCATCCACATAAGCGTCGTCGGTGGATACGCTTTGCGCGCTTTCCAGGTACCAGCGGGCGCCCGCCGCCATTGCCGCGGCCAGGGTGCAAAGCGCCAAGCCTGTCAGAAGGCGCTTGCGCCAAAAGGCCCGGTTGTCCGTACTGGAAGCACGATGGGCATCGGGAACCGGTCCGCCGGGCATAGCCTCGGTGTAGGCCATACGAATACCTCAGAACGCGGCGATCATACCCACGCTTCGCGCCGCCCCCGACCCAAGATTGCTTCCCTGCCTAGCCCGCCTGCGGCGTGTTTTTTTAAGCAGGAAAGACCGCCAGCGCCGTCAACCGCCTGGCGAATCGCACAAGGTGATCTGGCCCCAACCGAATCACTTTGTTCGAAGCTACTACGGATTACCCAGCCTGACACGGCAAAATCACCAGCGGGCAGGCGGGGCCCGCCTGCTTGTTGCAGGGCAGAACTCGCAGTAATCCTAACCCGACCGCCTTTTCGCAAAGCCACCCTGTGGACCATGCACCCCGCGCAGCCGCCGTGAGCGCCGATCCGGATAGCGGTTCGCTGCAAATGACCGGCGTCTCGCTGGCCGCCGCGGTTTTTATCCTGTCTCTCGCAACCTTCGTGGTGATCCTGGACACCACCATCATCAACGTGGCGGTGCCCCATATTGCCGGCGCCTTCGCGGCATCGGCCAATGAAGGGACATGGACCATAACCTCCTATGCGGCGGCGGAAGCCTTCACCATTCCGCTCTCGGGTTGGCTGATCGCCCGTTTTGGGGTGGTGCGCACCTTCCTGGCCGCCATCATAGGCTTTGCGGTATTTTCCGTGCTGTGCGGCATGGCCACCTCGCTGACGGCGCTGGTGGTGTTCCGGGTCTTGCAGGGCCTGTGTGGCGGACCGCTGATGCCGGCGTCGCAAACCCTGATCATGCGGGTGACACCGTCCCACCGCGTCGAACTGGCCATGGGCCTGTGGATGATGACGACCATTCTGGCGCCCATCGCGGGCCCCATCCTGGGCGGCACCTTGGCCGACGGCATCGGCTGGAGATGGGCCTTCTACATGAACATCCCGGTGGCCATCGTCTGTGCTTTGGGCGCCTGGTGGCTGCTGCGCGCGCGCGAAACGGTGGTTTCAAAACAGCCTATCGATTTTGTCGGCTTGATCCTGTTGGCGCTTTGGGTGGGGGCGCTGCAGATCATGCTGGACAATGGCCAAAATCAGGATTGGTTTGCCTCGCCCTGGATCCTGGGATTGCTGGTCGTGACGGTGCTGGGGTTTGTCACCTTCGTGATCTGGGAGCTGACGGACGATCATCCGATTGTCAATCTCAGGGTTTTCCGGCATCGCGGCTTTGCCGTTTCCGCCGCGGCCATGTCCTTCACCTTCGGCGCTTTTTTCGCGGCGATCGTCCTGCTGCCGCTCTGGCTTCAGATCAATATGGGCTACACCTCGACCTTGTCCGGCTACGTCCTGTCGTTCCAGGCGGTGTTTGGCGTGATCATGGCGCCCGTGGCGGCAATCTTGATGACGCGGGTCGATCCGCGTGCCGTGATGTCGTTGGGGCTGTTGATCCTGTCCT
>DATEIA010000177.1:0-10738 GCA_035279305.1 Rhizomicrobium sp. | reverse complement strand
GTGAAAGTCGAGGCCCTGCCCGACCAGGACTGGATCAAGCTTTCGCAACAGGGATTGCCGCCGGTGCGCGCCGGGCGCTTTTTCGTCTATGGCGCACATGATGCGGGCCGGGTGCCGCATGGCGTGATCCCGATCAAGATCGAGGCAGGCTTGGCCTTCGGCACCGGCCATCACGAAACCACGGCGCTTTGCCTGGGGGCGCTTTCCGCTCTGGCGCGCAAGCGCGGTTATCGCAATGTGCTGGACTTGGGGACAGGAACCGGCCTGCTGGCGATCAGCGCGGCGAAATTGTGGAAGCGCCGCGTACTGGCGTCGGATATCGATCCCGTCGCTGTCGAGGTCACGCGCGATAATGCCCGCGCCAATGGCGTGGCGCCGCTGGTGGCTGCGTTCACCGCCGATGGCCTGACCCATCCCATTCTGTCCAATGCCGCGCCTTACGATCTTTTGATCGCCAACATCTTGGCGGGACCGCTGACCCAGCTGGCGCCCGCCATCCAGAAGGCGCTGGCGCCGGGCGCGACCTTGCTGCTGTCGGGCCTGCTGACCAATCAGGAAAAGCTGGTCATCAGTTTCTATGGCGATTTGCGCTATGTTGGGGCACGGCGCAGCGGCCCCTGGAGCGCGCTGGTGCTGGAAAAGCCCAGCCGTTAAGCTAACTGCCATGGACAAGCCCTTTCAGACCTATGACGACACGTCCGACGCCGCGACCTGTGCCCCGCGCCTCAAAGCCTTGCGCGCCGAGCTGGCCAAGCGCGGGCTGGACGGTTTTGTGGTGCCGCACAGCGACCAGCATATGGGCGAATATCTGCCCGCTTATGCCGAGCGCCTAGCCTGGCTGACCGCTTTCACCGGCTCGGCGGGCGCGGCGGTGGTGCTGAAAGACAAGGCGGCGGTGTTTGTCGATGGCCGCTACACCCTTCAAGTGAAGAACCAGACCGACACCAAACTGTTCGAGCCGCGCGATCTTGTCGGTGAAGGGCTGCAGGGTTGGATTCCCGATCAGCTTCCGAAAGGCGCCAAGCTGGGTTACGACCCATGGCTGCACACCCAGCATGGCGTGATGCATCTGAAGGCCGCGGTGGAAAAAGCCGGCGGCAGTTTGGTGGCGGTGGACAGCAATCCCATCGACGCGGTGTGGAACGACCAGCCCAGCCCGCCGGTCACCCCCGCCAAACCGCATGCCTTCAACCTGGCGGGCGAACAGAGCGAGGCCAAGCGGTTGCGCCTGGGCGATGGGTTGAAGAAGGCGGGCGCGCAGGCCGCCGTCATCACCTTGGCGGATTCGGTCTGCTGGCTGCTCAACATTCGCGGCCATGATGTGCCGCATACGCCTTTCACGCTGGCTTTCGCCATTCTGCATGACGATGGCGGCGCCGACCTGTTTCTCGATCCCGCCAAGCGCAATCCCGAGCTTATGGCGCATTTGGGAAATTCGGTGCAGGTGCATGCGCCGGGCGCGTTCGCCGCCGCACTGGATGCGATGAAGGGCAAAAATGTCCTGATCGACCCTTCCACCGCCGCCGCCGCGATCTTCGACCGGCTGACCAAAGCGGGCGCAAAAATCAAACAAGGCGCCGATCCCTGCCAATTGCCCAAGGCCTGCAAGAACAGTCTCGAAATCGAAGGCATGCGCAAGGCCCATATCCGCGACGGCGCGGCGCTGGCGCGCTATCTCGCCTGGTTCGAGAGCAATGCGGCGGGCGGCGAACTGACCGAAATCCAGGCGGCGGAGACTTTGGAAGGTTATCGCCGCGCCACCGGCGTGCTCAGCGATGTCTCCTTCGACACCATCTCGGGCGCGGGCAGCAATGGCGCGATTGTGCATTATCGCGTCACGCGTTCCACCAACCGCACCATCCGGCCCGGCGAAATGTTCCTGCTGGATTCCGGGGCGCAATATCCCGACGGCACCACCGACGTCACCCGCACCATCATGGTGGGTGAAAGCACACCGGAAATGCGTGACCGTTTCACCCGGGTGCTCAAGGGCCATATCGCCCTGGCGACGGCGCGCTTTCCCGACGGCACCATCGGCATGCAGCTGGATTCCTTCGCCCGCCGCCCATTGTGGGAAGCCGGGTTGGATTACGATCACGGCACCGGCCATGGCGTGGGCAGTTATCTGTCGGTGCATGAAGGGCCGCAGAACATCTCCAAGAAGCCGGTGATGCAGGCCTTGAAGCCCGGCATGGTCTGTTCCAACGAGCCCGGATTCTACAAGACCGGCGAATTCGGCATCCGCATCGAGAATCTGGTGGTGGTAACCGAGCCGGAGGATCTGGGCGGCGAGCGCCTGATGATGGGTTTTGAGACCATCACCCTGGTGCCGATCGACCTCAATCTGGTGGAATCTTCGCTGCTGACCGATACCGAGCGTGGCTGGCTGAACGCTTACCACGCCCAGGTACGCGACACGATTGCGCCGCTGGTGGACGACGATGTCCGCAAATGGCTGGATCGCGCGACGCGGGCAATTTAAACGCATTCCTCTCATCGTCATGGCCCGGCCCTCTTTTAATTGGAAGAGGGGCGGGCCATCCATAACCCTCTCACCGTATAGATGGCTCCCATAAAGCGGGCCATGACGAAAAAGTGTCATCCGCCGATCAGTTTCAACCACGCATCCTCGTCCAGCACCTGGACATTGTGTTTCTGCGCGTCTTTGAGCTTGGATCCCGCGCCCGGGCCCGCCACCACAATATCGGTCTTGGCGGAAACCGAACCTGAAACCTTGGCGCCCAGAGATTCCGCCCGTGCCTTGGCTTCCTGCCGTGTCATTTTTTCCAAGGTGCCGGTAAACACCACCGTCTTGCCCGAAACGGCTGAGGATTTGGCGGGCGCCGCCATGTCGGTCACCGTCAGCCATTCCAGCAGCCGGCCCAGCGCCTTCACATTGTGCGGCTCGTCGAAGAAATCATGAATGGCTTCGGCCACCACTCCGCCGATGCCTTCGATATGCTGCAACTCTTCCAGCGCATCGTCGGCCGTCATCCCGTTCAGAAAGGCGTCTAAAGTCAGGTAACGCCGCGCCAGCAGCCGCGCCGTGGTTTCCCCGACATGGCGGATGCCCAAAGCATTGATCAGCCGGTCCAACGGAATCGTGCGCCGCCGTTCGATGGCGGCCATCAGGTTCTCGACGACTTTGTCCTCGCGTTCCTTTTCGGTCTTAGCCTTCTTGACCGGCTCCTTGCCTTCGGCGGCGCGGCGCTGCTCACTCAGCGCGGCGCGATGCGCGGCCAGAACCTTGCTGACTTTTTCCGGTTTCTGGGTCAGGGCGAAAATATCGGCGGGCTCTTTCAACAGCCCCTTGTCATGGAACAGCTCGATCATGGTGCCGCCCAGGCCCTCTATGTCGAACTGGTCGCGGCCGACGAAATACCTCAGCCGCTCCACCGTCTGGGCGTCGCAGATCAGCCCGCCGGTGCAGCGCCGGTCCACGTCCGTCTTGCCGGTTTTATCGTCCACCTCGCGCACCGCATGGCTGCCGCAGACCGGGCATTTGTCGGGGAATTTGTAGGGCTTGGCGCCCTTGGGCCGCTTTTCCGGAATGATGCGCAAAATCTGCGGGATCACGTCCCCGGCGCGCTGGATCACCACCGCATCGCCGATGCGCACGTCTTTGCGCGCGATCTCGTCTTCATTGTGCAGGGTGGCGTTCTGCACCACCACCCCGCCCACCGTCACCGGTTTCAGCCGCGCCACCGGCGCCAATTTGCCGGTACGCCCGACCTGGATCTCGATATCTTCCAGCACCGTCTCGGCCTGTTCGGCGGCGAATTTGTGGGCGATGGCCCAGCGTGGGCTACGGGAGACAAAGCCCAGCCGCTCCTGCAAATCCAGCCGGTCCAACTTGTAGACCACGCCGTCAATGTCATAGCCCAGCTTGGCGCGCTTGCTTTCGATGTCGTGGTAGAATTTCAAAATCTGCGCCAGTGTCTCACACCGCTTGACCAGCGGATTGACGATGAAGCCGTATTCTTGGAACTTTGCCAGCATGCCGCTCTGGCTTTTCGCCGGCAGTTCGGAAATCTCGCCCCAGGTATAGGCGAAAAAATTGAGCGCCCGCGATGCGGTGATCCCGGGATCGAGCTGGCGCACCGATCCGGCGGCGCTATTGCGCGGATTGGCATAGGTCGGCTTGCCTTCTTTGGCTTGCCGCTTGTTCAGCGCCTCGAACGCCTTATGGGTCATATAGACCTCGCCGCGCACTTCCAGAATGGCGGGCGGCTTGCCTTTCAACCGCAACGGAATGTCGGAAATCGTCCGCAGATTGGCGGTGATATCCTCGCCCTCGCTGCCGTCGCCGCGGGTGGCGCCCTGCACCAGAATGCCTTTCTCGTAACGCAGGCTGGCCGAGAGTCCATCGATCTTGGGCTCGGCGGTGACGGCGATCTCGTCATCTTCCTTCAAGCCCAGGAAACGGCGCACCCGGCCCAGAAAATCCGCCACTTCTTCATCGTCAAAGGCATTGTCCAGTGACAGCATCGGCACGCGATGGGTGACTTTGGCGAATTTTTCGGATGCCTTGGCGCCCACCCGGTGGCTGGGACTGTCGGCCCGCACCAGTAGAGGAAAGCGCGCCTCGATCTCGGCATTGCGGCGGCGAAGCGTGTCATAGTCCGCGTCGCTGATCTCCGGCCTATCCTCGCCATGATATTTGCGGTCGTGCCGGACGATTTCCTTCGCCAGCCGGTCGAGTTCCTTTTCCGCCTCGGCGGAGGTGAGCTTATCGACCGCCTTGGCACTCATGCCCGTTTCCGGGTCTTTTTCTGCGGCGCGGACGCCTCCGCCATCAGCCGCTTGGCGGCGGCACGGGCTTCTTGGGTGACGGCGGCGCCCGACAGCATGCGGGCGATTTCCTCCAACCGCGCATCCTCGTCCAGCAATTCGATTCGGGTCTTGTCCTTGACGCGGGAAATACGGAAGTGCCGCGCGGCGCGCGCCGCCACCTGCGGCGAATGGGTGACCAGAAGAACCTGGGTGGTTTGCGCCAGGCGCTGCAACCGTTCGCCCACCGCATCGGCCACCGCCCCGCCCACGCCCCGGTCCACTTCGTCGAACACCATAGCGGCGGGCGATGACACCTGGGCCAGCGCCACTTTCAAGGCCAGGGAAAACCGCGCCAGCTCGCCGCCCGAGGCGATCCTGGCCAAGCCGCCGAAGCTGGCGCCTTCCACCGTCGCCACTTCAAAGGCAATGCGCTCCAGACCGGATGCCAGGCCCTTATCGTCTTCCAGTCGTTCCAGCGCCACCCGGAACCTGGCATGGCCCAGCTTCAGAGGCACCAGTTCGCCCGCCACGGCGGCTTCCAGCTTTCCTGCCGCGCCCTCGCGCGATTTCGACAGTTTGCGCGCCGCCGTCAGATAGGCGGTGCGGGCAGCGGCGGCCGTGGCTTCGGCGCGGCTGATCTGGCCGCCGCCGCCGGTCAATGCTTCCTGCTTGGCGGCATAGTCGTCGCGGAGAGCGGGCAGCTGCTCCGGCGTCACGCCATATTTGCGCGCCAGCGCCCGGAGCGCGAACAGTCGCTCTTCCTTCCGTTCCAGCGCATTGCTGTCGCTGTCCAGCCGCGACAATAGGGAATCCAGCTCACGCCGCGCTTCTTCCGCCAGGGCATAGGCCTGTTCCAGCGCCGTCTCGGCGGGGGCGGCGATCCTGCGCGCCTGCGCATTCATCCGCGACAGCTTCTTCAGCGCCTGGGCAAGATTTGTCTGCGCCCCGCCTTCGCTGGAAAGCGATTCCAGGGCGGAGGACACATCCTCGGCAATGCGCGCCGCATTCATCATCAAGGCGCGCTCGCCCGCCAGTCTTTCTTCTTCGCCCGCTTCCGGAGCGAAGTCCGACAATTCATGGGCGGCGGCGCGGACAAAATCGGCTTCGGCCTGGGCGCGCGCCGCCAAGGTCTTCAACGCTTCCAGCGCGGCAAGCGCCGACGCCCATTCGCCATGCAGGGCGGCAACCGTCTGGGCGTCACCATGCAGGCCGCCAAACCCGTCCAGCAAAGCGCGATGGGTGGCGGCGTCGAACAGACCGCGATCGTCCTGCTGGCCATGCACTTCCAGCAAAAGCCCGCCCAGGTCTTTCAGCAGACCGACACCGACGGCTTCGTCATTGATGAAGGCGCGGCTGCGGCCGTCACTGGCCAAAGTCCGGCGCAGCACAATTTCCGGGCCGGTTTCCATCGCCTGATCGCGCAGCATCGCCCAGGCGGCATGGTTCTTTGCGGGCTCGAATATCGCGGTGGCGGAGCCTTGACTGGCGCCCACCCGCACGCTGGCGCGGCCCCCTTTTCCGGAAGTGGGGCCCCCAACCGCCAAACCCAAGGAATCCAGCAAGATGGATTTGCCCGCCCCGGTCTCACCGGTCAGCACATTCAGGCCGGGCGCGAATTCCAGCGCCGCCTGCTCGATCAACACGATGTCACGGATGGTCAGTGCCGCCAGCACGCTCGCCTGCCGAATCTAAAAGACGCGGCGGAAAGCCTGACTGATCCAGGAGCGATTGTCTTCCACCGGCCTGAGGTTGCGCCCCTTGAGGATATTGTAGGCGTTTTTGTACCAGCCCGAACCGGGATAATTGCGGCCCAGCACGGCGGCGGCGGTCTGGGCCTCGCTGTCCAGGCCCAGGCTGTAATAGGCCTCGCAGATGCGCTCCAGCGCTTCGGCGATCTGGGGCGTGGTCTGGTACTGATCCACCACGGTGCGGAAGCGGTTGATGGCGCCGATATAGTCGCCGCGCTTGAGGTAATAGCGGCCCACCGCCATTTCCTTGCCCGCCAGATGGTCGTTGGTCAGGTCGATCTTGAGGGTGGCGTCGCGGGCATATTCGGTGTCGGGGAATCGCTGCACCACGTCCTGCAGCGCCACCAGCGCGCCTTCGGTATTGGACTGGTCGCGGCCGATATCCACGATCTGCTCATAGAGCGAAATGGCCTTGATGTAGAAGGCATAGGCCACTTCCGGGCTGCCGGGATGCAGCGCGATATACTGGTCGGCGGTGGCGATGGCACTGGTATAGGCATTGGCCTGATAGGCGCAAAAGGCGCTGATCAGCATGGCGCGGCGCGCCCAGACCGAATAGGGATGCTGGCGGTCCACTTCGTTGAACTGGGCGGCGCAGACCTCCCAGGCCCCCGCACTGATCGCCCGCCAGCCATCGGCATAAATCTGCTCGACACTGCGCTCGCGATAGGCTTCAGCGTCCTTGTTGGCGTTGTTGGTTGCATCGTCCTTGCCCTCGAAAATCGAGCAGCCGGTCAGCGCGGCCAGGGCCACAACCACCAGGGTGGCGCGCAAGACAGGCTTCAGGCGTAAGGCGAGGACCATTTTCTATCCTTGGTTTGCGCAAAACATAAGCTTTTTCAATGGCTTATTTTGACGTTCGATCCGGTCTGCGCTTCATGCCCTTTATATACAGTGCGGGTGCCGCCTCAGGAAAGTGCCAGTTTTTCAAAGTTTCCCGGATCGGAAAACAGCGCCCGCAGCAAGGCATTGTTGGTGGCATGGCCGGATTTTCGCCCTTCAAAGCGGGCGATCACGGGCGCGCCCGCCAGCGCCAGGTCGCCAATGGCATCCAGAATCTTGTGGCGGACAAACTCGTCGGCAAAGCGCTGGCGCTCGCGATTGACCACGCCGGACTCGTCCAGCGCCAGGGTGTTGGCCAGGGACGCCCCTTTGGCCAGATCCATCTTGTTCAGCGCCTCCAGCTCATGGAGGAAGCCGAAGGTGCGGGCCGGGGCGATCTCGGCCTTGAAGCCGGCGCGGCTGAAAGCGAAAGCATAAAACTGCTCGCCGATCACTGGAAAGCTGAGTTCATAGGAATAGGAACGGCTATCGCCGGGCAGCAGTGAGGCTTTGGCGTCGCCGCTTTCCACCGTCACAGGCTTCAGCACCTTGATGGCGGTGCGCGGCCGGTCTTGTTCGGTTACGCCGGCACTTTCCAGCAGCGCCAGATAGGACAGCGCATCGCCGTCCAGGATCGGCGGTTCCGGCCCGTCCAGGACAACCAGCAGATCGTCGATCTCCGTTCCCGCTACCGCCGCCATCAGATGCTCGACAACGCCAACCTTGGCGCCGCCATGCCCGATCACCGTACCCAGGCGGGTTTCGCTCACCAGGTCGTAGCGGGCGGGAATGTCGATCCCCAGATCGATGCGGCGAAAGACGATGCCGCCGCCGCAGGCTGCCGGCGACAGAGTCATGGTCACCGGCACCCCCGAATGCAGCGCGGTGCCGCTGGCGGTGACCGGATGGGCAATGGTGCGGCGGGGAGGCATGAGGACAGTGTAGCCTGAACCGCGGAGGGCCCGAAAGCGGTTGCGCTTTCCGCTTGTTTCCAAATGAAAAGGGCGGCCTTGGCCGCCCTTTTCCAGTTCCTGTGCCGCGGGTCAGTTCGATTGACGCCGCAAGAACGCCGGGATCTCAAACTGCTCATCCCGCTTATGGTCGGGGAACAGATCTTCGGCATTGGCGCGCGGCGCTTCCGCTTGCATCTGTTGCTGCGGCATCGGCGTCGCCGTGGCGCGCGGCGCCATCGCGGCACGCGGTTCGGGCAACGGCTCGGTGCGCAGGTCGGGGGCGGGTTTCTTGCGGCCGAAGAAGCCCCAGCCGCTGCTTTTCTTTTCCGGCCGTCTGGGCGTTTGCTGGGCCAGCGGTTGCTGCTCCACCGCGCGATAGCTTTCCGTGACGGGATATTTGGCCTGGGCGAGCTCGGCCGCGACCTCCGGGGCTTCGGCGCCGCCCAGGATATAATCTTCCGCCGGGCTCTTATCGGCGCCCATCTCATTGGCCAGAGCTTCGACACTGGCATGCACCGGATTGATCGCGGGCCGCGCCGGGGCGGCCGCAACCGGCACCGGCTGGGCGACACGCGCGGGTGTTTTCAGGTTCAGGTGCGGATGCAAGGGCCGCACTTTTTCGGGCAGCGGCATCTTGAACTGTTCGGCATCGATGCCGGTGGCGACCACCGAGACGCGTATGCGGCCCTCCATCTCGTCCAGGATGGTGTTGCCGAAGATGATATTGGCGTCAGGGTCCACTTCCGAGCGGATGCGGTCGGCGGCCTGTTCGACCTCGAACAACATCAGATCCGGTCCGCCGGTGATATTGATCAGGACGCCCTTGGCACCCTTCATGGTCACATCGTCCAACAGCGGATTGGAAATCGCCATGTCGGCGGCCCGGATGGCGCGCTCCTCGCCTTCGGCTTCGCCGGTACCCATCATGGCCTTGCCCATCTCGCTGATCACCGATTTGATGTCGGCGAAATCCAGGTTGATCAGGCCCGGCATCACGATCAGGTCGGTGACCCCGCGCACGCCGGCATGCAGCACCTCATCGGCCATGGCGAAAGCCTGGGCCATGGTGGTGCGCTCATTAGCGACCCGGAACAAATTCTGGTTGGGAATGACGATCAGAGTGTGGACGAACTGCTGCAGTTCGGAGATGCCGCGCTCGGCCACCCGCATGCGGCGGTCGCCTTCCAGGCTGAAGGGCTTGGTCACCACGCCCACGGTCAAGATGCCCGCCTCGCGCACGGCGCGCGCGATCACCGGGGCAGCCCCGGTGCCGGTGCCGCCGCCCATGCCGGCGGCGATGAAGACCATATGGGATCCCTGGAGCTGTTCCATGATCTCGTCCAGCGATTCCTCCGCGCCCGCCCGGCCGACATCGGGCTGGGCGCCCGCGCCCAATCCTTCGGTGGTGTTGGTGCCCATCTGGATGCGGCGCTTGCATTGGGACTGGGCCAGGGCCTGGGCATCGGTGTTGGCGACGACAAAATCGACGCCTTCCAGCCCGGCCTCGATCATATTGTTGACCGCATTGCCGCCGGCGCCGCCCACGCCCAGCACGGTGATTCGTGGACGCAGTTCCTTCATTTCGGGGACTTTAAGGTTGATCGCCATATTCGACACTCCTCGCTAATTTGTTTCGATCACCTTGCGGCACGCCAGGATTCCCAACCGATTCGCTATTATAATGTTGAATCACTAGAGCCACCTGCGGGTCAACCGTCCCAGCCATCCCAGCTCGCCCTTTGTCTTGCCCCGGGTGATTGCGATATCGGGGTTCAAAAGCTCCGGCGGCATGGTCGCGCCCGCCATCATCAATCCGATCGCGGCGGCATAGTCGGGGCCGGCCGAAGCCGCCGCCAGACCGGAGAAAGCCTGAGGACGTCCGATGCGAACCTGCTTGTTGAGAATCCGCGCCGCCAGTTCGCGGGTTCCCGCCAATTGGCAGGCGCCGCCGGTCAGAACCGCGCGGCGGCCGGCCGCCACATCGAAGCCAGAAGCCCGAAGGCGGGTCTGGACCTCGCCGAAAATCTCTTCCAACCGCGCCTGAATGATGCGGGTCAGCATGGACCGGGGCAGGCGCAAGGCGGCATCGTCGCCCTCCTCGCCCATCTGGGCGACCGCGACCACATCGGCGGCGCCATCCATTTCGCCCATCGCCGCGCCATACAGCGTCTTGGTGCGCTCGGCCGCCGCCAGGGGAGCCGCCAGCATGCGGGCGATGTCGTTGGTGACGGCGAAACCGCCCACCGGCACCACATCGACATGCACCAGATGACCTTCCAGGAAGACCGCGATGGAGGTGGTGCCGCCGCCCATATCGATCACCGTGGCGCCGATCTGCTTTTCGTCCTCGGTGAGGGTGGAAAGCCCGCTGGCATAGGCGCCGAACAGGTTCCCCACCACATGAAGATGGCAGCGTTCCACCGCCAGCTTGAGATTTTGCAG
>DATEIA010000176.1:0-8231 GCA_035279305.1 Rhizomicrobium sp. | reverse complement strand
ATCAAGGAAGTTGAGATCATCCCCCTGGAAGTGGTGGTGCGCAATGTCGCAGCCGGTTCCATGTCCAAGCGGCTGGGGATCGAGGAAGGCACCGCCCTGCCCCGCTCCATCATCGAATATTATTACAAGAATGACGGGTTGCAGGACCCCTGGGTCAGCGAAGAGCACATCACCGCCTTCGGCTGGGCTTCGCCGCAGGACCTGGACGACATCGTCAATCTGACCATTCGGATCAACGACTTCCTCTCGGGTCTTTTCCTGGGCGCCGGGATCAAGCTGGTGGATTTCAAGCTGGAATTCGGCCGGCTGTGGGAAAACGACTATATGCGCATCGTGCTGGCGGACGAGATCAGCCCGGACAATTGCCGGTTGTGGGATGTGACCACCAACGAAAAGCTGGACAAGGACCGTTTCCGCCGCGACATGGGCGGGGTGGTCGAGGCCTATAGCGAAGTCGCAAAACGCTTGGGAATCATGCCCGAATCGGTGCAAGGCGAGAACAAAGGCCCCGTCCTGGTTCAATAATTTGTCATTCCCGTGCAAGCGGGAATCCATCGGAATAAAAAGTGAAAGCCCGCGTCTTCATCACCCTCAAAAACGGCGTTCTGGATCCGCAAGGCAAGGCCATCGGCCATGCCCTCAATGGCTTGGGCTTCGCTAGCGTCGGCGAGGTGCGCCAGGGCAAGGTGATCGATTTGGAACTGTCGGGCAGCAATGCCGAACAGGCCAAGACCGACTTGAGGGCGATGTGCGAAAAGCTGCTCGCCAACACCGTGATCGAGAAGTACGAGATTGAACTGAAAGGCTAATTATGGCGAAAGCCAAGCGACCATTTAAGAATTTGGTTGCCCGCCGTGAATTGACCGTCGAGAAATCGAGGAAGAAAGTTAGTGTTGAGATTGGCAAACCTTATGCGGATGACCGCTGCTACACCTGCCAAGTCCGAATAAGTTATGGCAAGAAAATAGTGCATCAAGAAATACATGGTGTAGACGCGTTCCAATCGTTGGAACTGGCATTGAAAATGATTCCGACGTTCCTTCGCCATTCTGATGAACTGCCACTCGGTCGCATGTTTGCCCTTGAAAAGGGCGACGACATGGGCTTTCCCGAAACGAATTGGCCAAAGTATCCAGGAGACGAGGCCTGATGAAATCTGCCGTCATCGTCTTTCCCGCTTCCAATTGCGACCGCGACGCGAAAGTCGCGCTCACGCAGATGACCGGCAAGGCGCCCGCCATGGTGTGGCACCAGGACAGCGAGTTGCCGGACGTGGATCTGGTGGTGCTGCCGGGCGGTTTTTCCTATGGCGATTACTTGCGCTGCGGCGCCATGGCCAGCCAGTCGGCGGTGATGAAATCGGTCAAGGCCCATGCCGACAAAGGCGGCATGGTGCTGGGCATCTGCAACGGCTTCCAGGTGCTGACCGAAAGCCATCTGCTGCCGGGCGCGCTGATGAGGAATGCAGGGCTCAAGTTCGTCTGCAAGCCGGTGGGCATGGAAGTGCAGGAAACCCAAAGCGCCTTCACCCGCAAATATGAGAATGGCCAGCGCGTCACCTTTCCGGTGGCGCATGGCGAAGGTAGTTACTTCGCCGATGAGGAAACGCTGGACCGGTTGGAAGGCGAGAATCGCGTCGCCTTCCGCTATGCCAAAGGCGAGAACCCCAACGGTTCGGCCCGCAATATCGCCGGCATCCTCAGCGAAAAGCGCAATGTGCTGGGCCTGATGCCCCATCCCGAGCGGGTGGTGGACGAGGTGTTGGGCGGCACCGATGGCCGAAATCTGTTCCATAGCCTGATCGAAACGCTTTCATGAGTTCTTTGGCATGACCAAAATCACGCCGGAGATGGTCCGCGAGCACGGGCTTTCGGACGCCGAATATGCGCGTATCCTGGAGCTGATGGGCCGCGAGCCGACATTTGTCGAGCTGGGCATCTTCAGCGTGATGTGGAGCGAGCATTGCTCCTACAAATCCACCCGCGCGCATCTGAAAAAACTGCCGACCAAGGCCCCCTGGGTGATCCAAGGTCCCGGTGAGAATGCCGGTGTGATCGATATCGGCGACGGCGACGCCGCCATCTTCAAGATGGAATCCCACAACCATCCCAGCTTCATCGAACCCTATCAGGGCGCGGCGACAGGTGTCGGCGGCATCATGCGCGACGTCTTCACTATGGGCGCGCGCCCCATCGCCATGATGAACGCCCTGCGTTTCGGCGAGCCGGAGCATCCCAAGACCCGTCATCTGGTGTCGGGCGTGGTGTCTGGCATCGGCGGCTATGGCAATTGCATGGGCGTGCCCACCGTGGGCGGCGAAGTCAATTTCCACAAAAGCTACAATGGCAACATCCTGGTCAATGCCATGTGCGTCGGCCTGGCGCGGCAGGACAAGATTTTCCTTTCCGCCGCCAAGGGCGCGGGCAATCCGGTGGTCTATGTCGGCTCCAAGACCGGGCGCGACGGCATTCACGGCGCCACCATGGCGAGCGCCGAATTCGACGATGCATCAGAGGAAAAGCGCCCCACGGTGCAGGTCGGCGATCCCTTCACCGAAAAGCTGCTGCTGGAAGCCTGTCTGGAACTGATGGCGACCGACGCCATCATCGCCATTCAGGACATGGGCGCGGCGGGCCTCACCTCGTCATCCGCCGAGATGGGCGACAAGGGCGGCTCGGGCATCGAACTGGACCTCGATAAGGTACCCCAGCGCGAAGCCAATATGACCGCCTATGAGATGATGCTGTCGGAAAGCCAGGAGCGCATGCTGGCGGTGCTCAAACCGGGGCGCGAAGCCCAGGCCGAAGCCATCTTCAAGAAATGGGAACTGGACTTTGCCGTCATCGGCATCACCACCGACACCAACCGGCTGGTGATCAAGCATAAGGGCAGGATCGAAGCCGACATGCCCATTACCGCGCTATCGGATGCCGCCCCGATTTATGAGCGCCCTTATATTGAAAGGGCGCCGGCAAGCGGCGCCCCTGCGATTGACACAAGCAGGGATGTTCTAGCGTCGCTGAAGACCATCCTGGCTTCGCCCGACATGGCCTCGCGCCGCTGGGTATGGGAACAATATGACCATACCGTGATGGCCGACACGGTGCAGGTGCCGGGCGGCGACGCCGCCGTGGTGCGGGTGCATGGCAGCCAAAAGGCCCTGGCCATCACCACCGATGTGACGCCGCGCTATTGCCGCCCCGATCCTTTCGAAGGCGGCAAGCAAGCGGTCGCCGAGGCCTGGCGCAACCTGACCGCCGTGGGTGCGACGCCGCTGGCGGTCACCGACAATCTCAATTACGGCAATCCGCAAAAGCCCGAGATCATGTGGGAAATCGTGGCCGGCATTGACGGCATCGGCGCCGCTTGCCGGGCATTGGATTTTCCGGTGATCGGCGGCAATTGCTCGCTCTATAATGAGACCAATGGCGAAGGCATTTTGCCCACACCCGCCATCGGCGGCGTCGGGTTGATGCAGGACGTCACCAAAATGGCCACCGTCGCTTTCAAGCGCGCGGGCGATGTGGTGATCCTGATCGGCGAGACACGCGGCCATCTGGGCCAGTCCATTTACCTGCGCGAAATCGAGGGCCGGGAAGAAGGCGCCGCCCCCAAGGTCGATCTGACCGTCGAGAAGAAGAATGGCGACTTCGTGCGCAAACTGATCGAGGCGGGCCGTGTGGACACCGTGCATGATGTGTCGGACGGCGGCTTGCTGGTGACGATTGCCGAGATGGCGATGCCGCGCGGCATCGGCGCCAGCGTGGGGATCGCCGGCCTGCCCGAAGCCATTCCCTTCTGGTTCGGCGAGGACCAGGCGCGCTATGTGATTGCCGCGCCTTTTGCGCAAGCCGAGAAAATCGTGGCCGAAGCGCAAGCCGCCGGTATCACCGTGGCGGAACTGGGCAAGACCGGGGGTGACGCAATCACCCTGGATGACAAGGACAGGGTGAAGATCGCCGCCCTGAAAGACGGCTTTGAAAGCTGGTTTCCGAACTATATGGCGGGCGAAGAAATCCCGGTAACCAACTAGGTGCGCCAATGGGTATGAAGGGCAGTGAAATCGAGAAGTTCATCAAGGACGCCTTTCCCGATGCCGAAATAGAGATGAAGGACTTGGCCGGCGACGACAATCATTGGGCCGCCACGGTCAAATCGTCCGCCTTCAAGGGCAAGACCCGCGTCGCCCAGCACCAGATGGTCTATGCCGCCCTCAAGGGAAATATGGGCGGGGTGCTGCATGCGCTGCAGTTGACGACTGTCGCCAAGGATTGAATATCCTCAACTTGTCATTCCCGCGTACGCGGGAATCCAACTTCTTTTTCGCGGAAGCTTCACGTTGGATGCCCGCTGGAGTTTACACTCCGGCCGCGCTGCGCGCGGACCGGGGTACGGGCATGACAGAGTTTTTTTAAAACAAGTCCCCCCAGCCGCGTTTGCGTACCCGGCGATATTCCTCCTTGTCGCGTACCGCCACAAACTGCGCGCGAAGCCCCGTTTCATCGCATAGTTTGAAAGTCAGCCCGGGCTTGGTTTCCAGCGGCGGCGCCAAGATACGCGCGCCCGATGCCACTCTCTCCCGCGTCACCACCACATAGGAATAGCGTTCATCTTCGAACGGCACGCTGGCTTCCTTGAGCAGCATATGATCGCGCGAACGCGGCAAGCGTTGCGAGAAGTGGCACCAGTCTTTTTGTTGGTCGCTCCCGCTCGCGCGGACGCTCCGGCCCGTCAGGGGACAGAGCGCGTCATGGGTACAGGGCGCCGCGACATGCGCGCCCGCCGCGATCAGCGCCGCGCGCGCGGATCGGATGCGGGCAAAGCCATCCGGCGTGCCCGGCTCAATCAACGCCAAGGCCGTGTTGGCGGATTGCCATAGATCGACGGCGGTGGCGGCAGCCTTTTCCTCCGGCAATTCGGCCAGAACATAGCTGGCCACCACCAGATCGGCCCCCTTTTCCAAATTTGAAATGTGCCTTTCCACCTTCAGATCGCCGGAGAGGATTTTCGCAGCCGCCAGCGCCCCCGAATCCGCCAGCTTGCGCGCCAGCGCCCGCAGGGCCGGATTGTGATCCAGCATGGTGACGGAAGCGATACCGGCCCACTGCCCGATCGCCGCCCAGCTCGCCGCGCCGGTTCCCGCGCCAACATCCAGCAGACTGGCGGGCGCGAAACCGGGCATCACGCCCGCAAGGCGCGCAAACACCGCGGCGCAGGCGGCAGTGGTGGCGGGCATCCGCGCCACGGCATAGGCCGCCGCATCCGCCGGCGTGAGAATCGCCTGCGACGTCGCGCCCCGCCGATAGCCTGCCGACAATTTTTGCGCGGCCGCGGCCAGCTCCTTGCGCGAGACCCCGTCCAGCAGGACGGCCAAAGCCTTGGTTAAATCCGGATGCATCAAAACCCAGCAGAAACGAGCCTATTCAGACTCTGCCTTGACCCTTCAAGCCCTCATGCTTAGATCATAGCCGAGTTTTGCAAGGAAGTTCCCGCATGTCCGACGTCCAGGCCCGCATTGCCGAAGATGTGAAGAGCAACGATGTGCTGCTGTACATGAAAGGCACGCCCGCCTTCCCGCAATGCGGCTTCTCGGCCGTGACGGTGCAGATCCTCTCTCACATCGGCGCCAAGTTCAAAGCCGTGAATGTTCTGGAAGACGCCGAAGTGCGCGAAGGCATCAAGGCTTTTTCCAACTGGCCGACCATTCCCCAGCTCTATGTGAAGGGCGAATTTGTCGGCGGCGCCGACATTGTGCGCGAGATGTTCGAACAGGAAGAGTTGGTGCCGTTCCTCCAACAGCACGGCGTCGCCCTGGAAACCGCCTGATCTAACGTCCGCCGGCGGGTGCCCCGCTAAGATACCGAACCGCCGATGGCTTGTGTCCACCGGCAAAGACGGTCAGGCCGAACAGCTGGTTGAAGCGCATGACGGGGCGCTCCGCCGCAAGTGCCGCAGACAGCACGGCGTTCACCAATCCGCCATGTTGCTGAAGCTGGCTCTTGGGTTCAGCCGTGCGCGCACCCCTCAGCCGCTCCAGAAGCCGGATGCCGGCCGCCAGGGGAAACACCGAGCCATAGTAATAATGCCCCCAATCCACCACCAAGCCGCTTTCGCGCATGGCCGCACTAAGACTGCGCAACGTATAGCGCCGGTGGTGCTCCAGAAACACGTCATGCGCACTCCAGAGAAAATTAAAGGCGGGCACGGAAAAGATAAAGCGCGTTCCCGGCGCCACCAGATCGCTGTAGCTGCGAATGAGGCTCCGGTCGTCGGCAACATGCTCGATCACGTCCATGGCCAGCACAAGATCGGCCTGACATGGGCCAAGAGAGCGGCGGAAGGCGATGGGTTTGCCGTGGCAGATCTCATCCCGGTCTCGGGCGTAGCCGATGTCGACGCAGGTGGCGCGTTCCGCGCCCGTTTCTTTCAATAGCATGCGAGAGAAAAAGCCGGACCCCGCCCCGACATCCAACACTTCTCTTGGCGTTTGCCCCCGCATGTTTTGCAACAGCGCCGCCGCTTTCGCCCGGTAGTACCAATGCGAATTTACCTGGTCTCCGAGGATCTCTTCTTCCTTAAGATCCATGCTGCCGTCCTTATTCTATCGTATCGATGATGTAGATGGGACGCGCCTTTGTCTCGTTGAGAATGCGGCCGACATATTCGCCAATGAGACCGATGGAAAAAAGCTGGATGCCGCCAAAAAACATGACCGCCACCATCAAGGAAGGATAGCCCGGCACATCGCCGCCCGTGATCAGTGCGTGAATAACGATAAAGCCCGCATACAGAAATGACAGAAATGAAACGATTCCTCCGACATAGAGCCAGAGACGCAGCGGCATTGTCGAGAAACTCGTAATGCCATCGAGTGCGAAGTTCCAGAGCTTCCAATAATTCCAGCTCGTGTTGCCGGCGGCCCGTTGCTGCCGGGCGAATTCAACACTTTCCATGCGAAAGCCGGGCCACACCATCAGCCCTTTCATGAAGCGATTCCGCTCTCTGAGAGTCTTGATTTCGTTCACAACCCGGCGATCCATCAGCCGGTAGTCGCCCGCATTGAACGGCAACTGGGTCGGGGATAGAGAATTGAACAGTCTATAGAAGAAGATCGCACTCAGGCGTTTTACGAAGCCATCCGTGGCCCGCGAGCTCCGCGTCCCATAAACGATATCCGCGCCGGCACGCCAGCGCGCGATAAAATTCACGATCAGCTCCGGTGGGTCCTGCAGATCGACATCGATCAGGATCACCACATCTCCCTTCGCATGATCGAGACCGGCCGTCATCGCGGCCTCCTTGCCGAAATTCCGCGACAGAGAAAGAATCACAATGGCCGGGTCGCTGGCCTTGGCCGCGCGCAGGACAGCCAAGGTCTTGTCACGGCTTCCGTCGTTTACGAACACGATTTCGAATTTATGGCCTGTTGTGGCCAATATCGGCGCTACGGTTTGGAGAAACGGGCCTATTGCCGCTTCTTCGTTAAAAACCGGGACAATCAGGGTTATAAAGGGGTCGTCAACTCTAGCCATGTCTCGGTCTCCAGGGCGGTCGGACGGCGGCACTGAAATTTTGCCGCATAGCTTTGTTGAAGACGCTCGAAAAGGCTAGCTGCTCGCGTAAGGCCATTTCTCACTTACGCCTACTCTTTCATACATTTAGCGGATTAACCGCAAATAAAAAAAGCCCGTTGATACGCTGGCGCCAGCCAACTTCCACCGGGCTTTTTGTTTGTGGGTGGCCGGGTCGCGCTTCGGCCTGACGGCCTCGCTGCCCGGCCATGACGGGTTTTAACGTGAATAGAATTCCACGATCAGATGCGGTTCCATCTGGACGGCATAGGGCACGTCCGCCAGCTTGGGGGTGCGCAGCAGCTTGACCGACTTGCCTTCGCTGACTTCCAGGAAGTCAGGCGTGTCGCGTTCGGCGCTCTTGGAAGCTTCCAGCACCAGCGCCATTTCGCGGGCCTTGGCGCCCAGTTCGATCGTGTCCTTCTCGGTCACATGATAGGAGGCGATGGTGACGCGGCGGCCATTGACCTTGACATGGCCGTGGCTGACCAGCTGGCGGGCGGCGAAGGGCGTGGGCACGAACTTGGCGCGATACACCACCGTGTCCAGGCGGGTCTCCAGCAGGCCGATCATGTTCTCACCGGTATCGCCGGGGCGGCGCGAAGCGTCCTGATAATATTTGCGGAATTGCCGCTCGGTGATGTTGCCGTAATAGCCCTT
>DATEIA010000175.1:0-13941 GCA_035279305.1 Rhizomicrobium sp. | reverse complement strand
GAGCACAAAACCACGCGCCACTTCGGCGCTGCCAAGGCCGGTAACCTCGCGGGCGCGCAGCACAAACACCGGTCCCGCAAGATTGACGATGGCGTTGATCAACACGGTGGAGACGATTTCGCGCTTCAGCCGGTGGCGTGCGGGTTCCTGCGGAAAGGCCGTAACGGCCTGGTGCGGAAAGTAACCCGCCAGCAAGGGCGCAAAGAAAGGATCGTCCGGCAGGGGGCTGGCCAGGACTTCGGCATCGAGATCGAGCTTGGCATAGGCCAAAAGCACGCACAGTTCCGGCCGCGTCAGCCCGACGCCGTCATGAGCCAGCGCCTTGAGTTGCGCGTCGCTGGGCAGATACTCCACCGCGCGATCCAGCTTGCCGCGGGCTTCCAGGTCGCGCATCAGCCGGCCATGGGCGTCCAGGTCCGCCCGTCCGCGCGCCTCAGCCACCGATAGCGCCAGGGTCTGGTTGTAATTGTCGGCCAGGACATGGGCGGCGACATCGTCGGTCATGGAGGCGAGCAGGGCATTGCGCTGCTCCTCATTCATCTCGCCCCGCATCACCGGTCCGCCCAGCAGGATCTTGAGATTGACTTCGTGATCGGAGGTATCGACGCCGGCGCTATTGTCCACCGCGTCGGTGTCGATGCGCGCGCCGGTTCGTGCTACCTCGATGCGGCCCAGTTGCGTGACGCCCAGATTGGCGCCTTCGCCCACGACCTTGGCGCGCACCTCGCTGCCGTTGATGCGCAACCCGTCATTGGCGCGGTCGCCGGCTTCCAGATGGGACTGCGATGAGGCTTTGATATAGGTGCCGATGCCGCCGAACCACAAAAGATCGGCCTCGGCCTTCAACAGGGCATTGATCAGGGCCGGCGGCGTCATGGCCTCGGCATTGCTGCCGATCAGCGCCTTCACCTCGGGCGATAGCGGGATTTCCTTCAGGCTGCGGGCGTATATCCCGCCACCCTTGCCGATCAGCGCCTTGTTATAATCGTCCCAGCTGGAGCGCGGCAGGGCGAACAGCCGCTGGCGTTCGGCGAAGCCGGTGGCGGCATCGGCATTGGGATCCAGGAAGATGTGGCGATGGTCGAACGCCGCGACCAGGCGGATATGCTTGGACAAGAGCATGCCGTTGCCGAACACATCGCCCGACATGTCGCCCACGCCCACTACGGTGAAATCGCTGGATTGAATGTCGGTGCCCAGCTCGCGGAAATGGCGCTTCACCGCCTCCCAGGCGCCGCGCGCGGTGATGCCCATTTTCTTATGGTCATAGCCGACGCTGCCACCGCTGGCGAAAGCATCGCCCAGCCAGAAGCCGCGCTCCAGCGCGATGCCGTTTGCGATGTCGGAAAAGGTGGCGGTGCCCTTGTCCGCCGCCACCACCAGATAGGGATCGTCGCCGTCGGGACGCAACACGCCGGGTGGCGGAACCACCCGGCCATCCCCGTCCAGATTGTCGGTGACATCCAAAAGCGTATGGATGAAAATCTTATAGGCCGCGATGCCGGTTTCCATGAACTGTTCGCGGCTGGGATTGGCGGGCATCAGCTTGGGATAAAAGCCGCCCTTGGCGCCCACCGGCACGATCACCGCATTCTTGACCTGCTGGGCCTTGACCAGGCCCAGTATCTCGGTGCGGAAATCCTCGCGCCGGTCCGACCAGCGCAGGCCGCCGCGCGCGATGCGGCCGAAACGCAGATGTACGCCTTCCAGGACGGGGGAATAGACAAAAATCTCCCGCCACGGCCGGGGCGCGGGAAGCTCGTCCAGCTTGGCGGAGTCGAATTTCATCGCCATGGCCGGACGCCCAATTGCCTTGGAAGACCCATCGGTCTGCTGGAAGAAATTGGTGCGCAGCACCGCGTCGATCACATTCTTGAAGCGGCGGATGATGCGGTCGTCATCCAGGGAGGGGACGTCGCGCAGCGCCGCCGCGATGTGCTTCTCGATCTCGGCCACCTCTTTTTCGCGGTCCCCGGACAAATGCGGATCGTGCTTGGTGCGAAACAGTTCCACCAGCAGGGCGGCGACATCGGGATTGCGCGCCAGCGCCTGCTGCATATAAGCGAGGGAGAAAGTCATCGCCGCCTGGCGCAGGAATTTGCCGACGGCGCGCAAGATCGTGATGTCGCGCCATGCCAGTCCCGCGCCGATCACCAGCCTGTTGAAATCGTCGCTCTCCGCGTCGCCGCGCAGGATGGCGTGAAAGGCATCCTCAAGGGCCCCGCGCAACCGATCGAGGTTCATCGCCAGGCCGTCGGCGCGTTCCATGGAGAAATCCAGGATCACCGCATCCTGCCGCCAGCCGCCGTCGCGGTTGAAAGAGACCGGAAAGGAATCCTCCGCGATCACTTTCAAGCCCAGATTTTCGAATACCGGCAGGCAGGCCGACAGCGGCAGGACTTCGCCCAGAACGTATAATTTCATCCTCAACGCCGAGGCCGCGTCGCCCTCGCGATGCCAAACGCTGGCGCGCAGGTTCAATCCATCGCCGGCGGCGGCAAGCGCCTCCAGCGCGGCCAGGTCCCGGGCGCCCTCATGGGCGCTAAAGGCGCCGCGATAGCCGGGCGAGAAGCGGGGGTTGAGCGCGGCCAGCCGGGAAGGTCCGTCGCCGCGGCCATGGGCGGCGCACATCGCATCGGCAAGATGGTCGTCCCAGGTGGTGATCAGCGCGGAAATCCGCTGCTCCAGATCGCGCACTTCCACCTTGGGCAGCGGGCCGTCATTGCGGCCGATGATGAAATGCAGCCGGACCAGCGCGCTCTCGTCCGCCGATGCCTCGAAGGCGCTGGTGCGGCCATCCAACGCCTTGGCCAGCAAGGCATGAATATCGTCACGGACCTTGGCATCGACACGGTCGCGCGGCGCCACCAGCAAGGCGGACACAAAACGGTCGAAGCGGTCGAAGCGCAGGAACAGTTTCAGGCGCGGCAGCCCGCCCATATGCAGGATGCCGGTTGCGATCACATAAAGTTCGTCCGCCGAGATCTGAAACAGCTCGTCGCGCGGGAAAGTGTCCAGGATATGGATGAGGGCCTTGCCGTTATGGCTTGCCGGCGCCAGCCCGGCATGGGCCATGACCGCTTCGATCTTGCGGCGCAAAAGCGGGATGGTGCGCGGCTGGGCGGAATAGGCGTTGGAGGTGAAAAGACCGACGAAGCGGCGCTCGCCGATAAACTGGCCGTTGGGATCGAAGGTCTTGATCCCGATATAATCCATATGGGCACGGCGATGCACCAGGCTGCGGGCGGCGCTCTTGGTGACGATGATGGGATCGGGGGCGTTGAGAAAGGCGCGGACTTCCGCGGTCAAGCCGCCGCGCTCGCCGCCGCGGCCTATCACGCGGGTATGTTCGTCGGAAAGAACCCCCAAGCCGCTGCCCTTGACCGGATCCAGCATGCCGTTGGCGCCGTCCTTGCCCAGGACATAGTCGCGCGCGCCCAGAAAGGTGAAATGATTGTCCCCCAGCCAGTCCAGAAAATCCAGATCCTCGGCAAGGTCCGCGCGCCGCCCGGCGATGAAGGGCGGGTTGCGGGTCAAATCGGCGCGCGCCGCCGCCAGCCGCGCCAGCATGAGCTTCCAGTCGCGCACCGCCAGCGCTCCTTGCGCGAAGGTCTCGCGCAGCGAGTCGATCAATTTCTGCCGGGCCTCGCCGGTCATGCCGTCGCAAACCAAGGCGATGACGCTGGTCAGAACCCCGTTCAAGTCGATGACGGGATGAAAAGCGGCGCGGATACGCCCCCCGCCCGCCATCACCGCCTGCAACGCGGAATCGAACAGGAAGGGCCGGTCGTCATTGATGCCGACCAGCACGGTTTCCTGGCTCTGGTCCAGCGCCACGACATGGATCGCGCCGCCTGCGCGCTTGGCGGTTTCGGCATGTAACGCCAGCGCCAGGGCGGCCAATTGGTCGGCCCGGGCGCGTAGCACATCGTCCGGCATGGCGCTGGCATAGAGCGCGTCGAAAAAGCGGAGCAGCTCCGGGTCGCCCGGAAGCAGGGCCCGGGCCTGGCCGATACGGTCCGCGGCGCCTTTGGCTTCTTCAGTTTCGGCAGAACGGATGGCGGTCATCACGGTCATGGAAGCCTCGCGAGAAAACGCGGTGATTTGGCCGTGCAACTATAACCCGATCGCGACAGACGCGTCCCGATAGGGTGTCCGATTATAGAAGGGGCCGTCAAAGAGTTCTAGAAGTCGGCAGGACATTGCGGCGCGCGGATATTTCGCGCTGCAGCATGGGAAGGCAGACGATCAGCAGGCCGGCGGCAAGAATGGCGGCGGCAACCCAAACCCTGGAGGCCCCCAAATACGCTGCGCCGGCGGTGGCCAGGATCACGGGGGCGGTAAAGGCGGTGGCGCGATCGCCAAGCAGAAGGGTGATGGCCAGGCTGGGCGCGGCCGCGAAGCCTATGGCCAGCAGGGGCGCCGGCATGTCCGGCATCACCAGCAAAGTTCCCGAACCCCAAGCCGCGCCGGTATAGAAAAGAAGCCGGCCCAAGGCGGCGACAGCCTTGGGCAAGGAGATCCGGACCGCGCCCTGGGCGTAGCTGCGAATATGAAGTCCGGTCATGGCGACGATGCCGGTCAGAACCGCCAGCACCCAGACAAACTCTCTTTCCAAGGGGGCGTTGCTGGCGCGTAGATGCTGCCAGACGAGCAGGCTTGCGCCCGCCACCATCAAGACGAGACAAGCTTGCGGAGCGCGGGCCAGAAAGTTGAGCAGGCCAAGATCGCGGCCCGCCTCGCCGCGCAGCACCGACAGGCGGGCCAGTGCGGCATGGGGAACGGCCCTGGGCGCAACAGGGGCTTGCTGGGTGCGCGCCGGATCGGGTGCCGTGCTGCCGGGCAAGGTCGGATCGATCAGGGCCATGACAGGACTTTCGCGAAAATCGGCCGTTAGGAGCCCATGCTTAACAATGTATTAATGGCAGCAATAGATGATTCGTCCGGATACGGACAGTCGGGGTTTGCGATTGGCGTCACCCACGATCACCATCTTCGACCTGGAATATACCGCCTGGGAATGTTCGATGGCGCGCCATTGGCTGACGCCCGGCGAATTCAAGGAAGTGGTGCAGATCGGCGCGGTGAAGCTGGACGCTGACAGTTTCGCGATCCTGGACGAGTTCGAGGTTCTGGTCCTCCCGCGCATCAATCCGGCGCTGTCGCCCTATTTTGAAAAGCTCACCGGCATCACCAGCCGCCGGCTCGTCCGCGACGGCAAGGACTTCGCCGCCGCCTATGCGGGATTTCTGGACTTTGCCGGCGCAGGTCCCATCGCGGCTTTCGGCCGCGACGACCGCGCGCTCAAGGACAATCTGCGTCTTTACGGCATGACCGGCGCCAGCGCCTTGCCGGTGTTCTACGATCTGCGCGGTTGGTTCGCGGTTCTGGGGGTGGATCCGCGCGGGATGCATTCCTGCGATATCGCGCCCGCTTTGGATATGCCGTTTCAGGGACGGGCGCACAATGCGCTGGACGATGCCAGGAGCGTGGCCACCGTCATGGCGGTGCTGGCGTCGCGGGGCACGCGCCTGCGCCCGGCGGCGTGACGCATGAGTAGTGAGGCCGATCGGCTGATCAAACTTCTCGATCTGGTGCCGCATCCCGAGGGCGGATATTTCCGCGAGACATTTAGAGATTGCGGGCCTTCGCCCGCGGGCCGGGATGCTCCGGGCGATAATGGCCGCAGTCATTCCACCGCGATCTATTTTCTTCTCAAGGCGGGCGAGGTGTCGCGCTGGCACCGGGTGGATGCCGCCGAAGTCTGGCACTTTTATCGCGGTGCGCCACTGGAACTGCGGATCGGCGGGCAGATCTATGTGCTGGGCCCGAATGTCGATGAAGCGCAGGCGCCCCAGATCGTGGTGCCGCCACAGGCTTGGCAGTCGGCGCGGAGCCTGGGCGAATACACGCTTGCTGGCTGCACGGTGGCGCCCGGTTTTGCGTTCTCGAAATTCGAGCTCGCGCCGGAAACCTTCGCGCCGTAAGCTATTCGTTATTGCAGCGCACACGCTTGCGCACGGTGCATGCCGATTGACGGCGCTGGTATGGGCCGCGCATCATCGCGCCAATAACAAACAAAAAGCCCAGGGGACCGTGCATGAAAAAACTGATGCTTACCGCATTGGCGCTTGGCTTGACGACAAGCGCGGCATTCAGCCAGGCCAGCCGTCTGGCGATTCAATCTCAGCCCGCGCTGGACGGCACGCCCGCCTGGAAGCTGCTCCCTTCCGCGTACGATCCCACCGGCTTCGCCTTGGTGGATGCCGACGGCACCGTAAATGTCATTCCACCTGACCAGCGGGGCCAGAACGCGAGCGTGCCGGGCGCCGATGCCGGTCCCCCATGCGCCCATTCCCCGATCTGCACCCGCAAGAACGGTTTTAAGAACACGGACCTGGCGCGGGTCACGTACGACCAGACCATGGGCTATAAATTTTCCTATCCCTATATCGTGCCCAGGGGGATTGGCGGCATTCCCTCGGTGGCGATGGATTCCAAGGGCAATCTGTGGGTGTTCAAGCGCAGTCCCGCCGGCGTGGCGCAGCTGATGAAATTCGATTCCCAGCACAAGCTGGTTCTGGAAGTGCCCGAAAGCGAGATCGGCCATCAGGACAAGCCCCATGGCATGGCGGTGGACCCGGATGACAATGTCTGGATCACCGACACCGGCCAGGCCACGGTGATGAAGGTGTCGCCCCAGGGCAAGCTGCTGATGACGCTCGGCGTCAAGGGGCGTCGCGGCGACTGGGTGGAATCCAAGAACCAGCGCCTGTTGTGGCAGCCGGTGACGCTGGCCTTTGCCCCCAATGGCGATGTCTACATCGCCGGCGGCCACGCCAGTGAAAGCCCCAATGACGTGGGAAGCCCCGATCCGGCCAACCAGGAAGGCGTGGCGCGTATCCTGCACCTGACCAAGGACGGCAAGTATGTCGGCCAGTGGTTCGGCAATGAGGTCGGGCAGGGCAAGTTCGATTCCGCCCACGGACTGGCGATTGACCCCAGCAACGGCGATGTGTGGCTCGGCGACCGCGATCAGTATCGCATCGTGGTCTATACGGCGGACGGCCGTTTCAAGAAGACCTTGCAGATGAAGAATCGGGCCTCTGCCGTGAACTTCGACCATCAGGGCAATCCCTGGATGGCTAGCGGCCAGGACGGCCAGTTCCTGAAATTGAACCGTGACGGCAAGGTGCTGGGTGCGGTCGGCAACGGCATGGGTATCGGCACCGGCCAGTTCTCGGAGGCCACCTACTGGTCTTTCGATCCCAAGGACAATCTGATCACGGGCGACACCAGCGTCGGACGTGTGACGGTTATGAGTAAGTGACCCCCTCCGGTCCGGCCTGCGCGCCTGACGGCGCTTGGCGTTCGGTTGGCTTGGTCGCCAACCTCACCCTTCGCAACTTTGCCGTGGTGCTCGGCTAACGCCTGCGCGCCGCGGCGTAGCTACGGCCGCCTCCCCCTCCTATGCGCTTGCGCGCATGAGGGGGAGGCGGGTCCGTGCTTGTATCAAACTACTTGATAGCCATGTCCGGCGGTGTGCCTGCGAACAGTTTGCCCAGCTCCTGCTGGATGGCGAGAGACGAGGCATGGCCTTCATGGCCTTCGCTGGGCACGAAGCTGACCACCAGGGTCTGGCCCAAAAGGGCGACGGTGGGCTTGCCGCCCTCCGCCACCTTGACGCTGTTGACGCGCTTGGCCAGCAACGGCCGCGCCGCCGGCGTCGCGGTCAGGAATCGCTCGATGCCCATGGCGGCGTTGACCAAGGCGTCGAAGGCGCGGCCGCGCGTTTCGGGATCGGCCGCCAGCACCGCCGGATCGGCGGAAAATTTGAGCGCGACATTCTGGACATAAGCAAGGTGATTGGCCTCGTCGTTCAAAGCGGCCTGTAATTCGGCATTGTTGATCGCCAAAACCGGCAGGGGTGGCGCGGAACCTTGAAAGGTTGCCGGCGTGCCCTGCGGCGCATCCTGGGTGTAAAGTGTCAGCCCGCCCCACACCGAAACCCGCAAAGCCACGGTGCCGGTGTCATATTTCAGCAGCTTGACGCCCAGGGAACCGCGCTCGGTGGTGAGAACGAAGCTTTCCCCGCGACCGGCAAAGCGCAGCAGGTACCTGGCCCCGCCATAGGCCTCCAAAGTGAAGCTGCCCCTGTCCCCGGCATTGTACTGGCCGGTCTTAATCGCGCCCATGCGGTCCGCGGCAAGCCGCGAAGCCATGCCCGGCGGCGTGCCGGGTGGGGCGTCGATCTGGGCCTGGACCAGCGGCGTGCCCGCAAGCAGCAGAAACAGCGATGTGCAAACTATCTTCACGATGCGTCCCGTGGCGGTCGTTGCCGCCTTGGTTGGCAGCGCCAACCCCCTCAATTCACGAAACAATGACACTCCAATGGGGCATTTTTTAGTCCGAGCGGCAAGACGAAACCGTCATTGCCGTCCTTAACAAATGCGCTAGGAGCGCGGCGAAGCGGTTGGGCGCAAGTGCCGGGTGAGGCGGTTTCGCGCCTTTCTTTTGGGCCGAATTATGACTAAACGGGATTCCTTTTTCACCCTAGCCGAAGGGAATTTTCGCAATGCAGAGCCTGGACAGTTTTAAGTGCCGCAAGACGCTGAAGGTCGGCAACAAGAGCTATGTCTATTTCAGCCTCACCGCGGCGGAGAAAAACGGCTTGAAGGGAATTTCCCGGCTGCCCTACTCCATGCGGGTGCTGCTGGAAAATCTGCTGCGCTATGAAGACGGCCAGACCGTCACGCGGGACGATATCGTGGCGGTGGCGGACTGGGCCCGGACCCGCACGTCCGACCGCGAGATCGCCTTTCGGCCCGCGCGCGTGCTGATGCAGGATCTGACCGGCGTGCCCGCGGTGGTCGACTTGGCGGCGATGCGCGATGCCATGAAGAAACTGGGCGGCAATCCGGAAAAAATCAATCCGCTGGCCGAAGTGGATCTGGTGATCGATCACAGCGTGATGATCGACAATTTCGGCAAGAAGGATTCCTTTAAGAAAAACGTGGCCGTCGAATATGAGCGCAACAAGGAGCGCTACACCTTCCTGCGCTGGGGCCAGCAGGCTTTCGCCAATTTCCGCGTGGTGCCGCCGGGCACCGGTATCTGTCACCAGGTGAATCTGGAATATCTCGCCGAGACGGTTTGGACCCGCAAATCCAAGGATTCCAAGACCAAGAAGGCAGTGGAAGTTGCCTTCCCCGACACTGTGGTGGGTACCGACAGCCACACCACCATGATCAACGGCTTGGCGGTGCTGGGCTGGGGCGTGGGCGGCATCGAGGCGGAAGCCGCCATGCTGGGCCAGCCCATCTCCATGCTGATCCCGGAGATCGTGGGCTTCAAGCTGACCGGCAAGCTGCGCGAAGGCGTCACCGCCACCGATCTGGTGCTGACCGTCACCCAGATGCTGCGCAAGAAGGGCGTGGTGGGCAAGTTCGTGGAATATTACGGTCCCGGCCTGGATGAACTCAGCCTGGAAGACCGCGCCACCCTGGCCAATATGGCGCCGGAATATGGCGCCACTTGCGGCTTCTTCCCGATCGATGCGGAAACCGTGCGCTTCCTCAAGAACACCGCCCGCAAGGCTCCGCGCGTGGCGCTGGTGGAAAAATATGCCAAGGCGCAGGGCCTGTGGCGCACCGCCAAGTCGGCCGATCCGGTGTTCACGGACACCTTGTCGCTGGACATGAACAGTGTGGAACCGTGCATGGCCGGCCCGATGCGGCCCCAAGACAGGGTGCCGCTGTCGGGCATCGCCGGCAATTTCGCCGAGCATCTGATGAACACCTGGAAAAAGGAAGACAGCGCCAGCAAGCGGGCCAAGCTGGAGGGCAGCGAAGTCTCCATCGGCCATGGCGATGTGGTGATCGCGGCCATCACCTCCTGCACCAACACCTCCAACCCCAATGTGATGATCGGCGCGGGCCTGGTGGCGCAAAAGGCGGTCAAGCGCGGCCTGCAAGTGCAGCCCTGGGTCAAAACCTCGCTGGCGCCCGGTTCGCAGGTCGTTACCGACTATCTCGCCAAGGCGGGATTGGACAAGGCGCTCGACAAGCTCGGCTTCACCTTGGCGGGCTATGGCTGCACCACTTGCATCGGCAATTCCGGGCCTTTGCCGGACGCCGTGGCCAAAGCGGTCACCGAGGCCGATCTGGTGGCGGCGGCGGTAATTTCCGGCAACCGCAATTTCGAGGGCCGGGTGCATCCGCAAGTGCGCGCCAATTATCTGGCATCGCCCATGCTGGTGGTGGCGTATGCGCTGGCCGGGTCGGTCAATATGGACCTCATCCGCGAGCCCTTGGGCTATGACCAGAAGGACAAGCCGGTCTATTTGAAGGACATCTGGCCTTCGCCCAAGGAAATCGCCGCCGCCATCCGCAAGGCGGTCAAGCCGGCCAGCTTCAAGAAGCGCTATGGCAATGTCTTCAATGGCGACGCCAATTGGCGCAAGGTCAAGCTGGTCAAGGGTCAGACCTATCAGTGGGATATCGGCTCGACCTATGTGCAGAACCCGCCTTATTTCGACGGCATGCAGATCAAGCCTGCCCCGGTGGAAGAGATTAAAGGCGCGCGCGTGCTGGCGGTGTTCGGCGACAGCATCACCACCGATCACATCTCGCCGGCCGGCAACATCAAACCCACCGCGCCGGGCGGCGTCTATCTCACCGAGCATCAGGTGAGCCAGAAGGATTTCAATTCCTATGGCTCGCGCCGCGGCAACCATGAAGTGATGGAGCGCGGCACCTTCGCCAATATCCGCATCCGCAATGAAATGATGGGCGGGGCCGAAGGCGGCAACACCATCTATTACGCCACCCAAGACGCGGCGGGCGAGACCATGTCCATCTTCGATGCCGCCCAGGCCTATAAGAAGGACGGTCACGGCACGGTGGTGTTCGGCGGCAAGGAATATGGCACCGGCTCCTCGCGCGATTGGGCCGCCAAGGGCCCCAAGCTTTTGGGCGTGCGCGCGGTGGTCACCGAAAGCTTTGAACGCATCCACCGTTCCAACCTGATCGGCATGGGGGTTGCGCCCTTCTGTTTTGAAGCCGGCAAGACCCGCAAGGATTACGGCATCACGGGGCGCGAAGTGGTGGATATTCCCGGCCTGTCGGGCGAGCTCAAGCCGCGCCAGAAGATGGAAGCCCTTGTCCATCGCGCTGACGGCTCGTCGTTTAAGCTGCCGATCTATCTGATGATTCTGACCGCCGACGAGGTGGCCTATTTCAAGAATGGCGGAATTTTGCCGTATGTCTTGAGAAACCTTCTGGCGGCATAAACACCTGTGTCATGGCCGGCCTCCGAGCCGGCCATCCATCTCGACGCTGCACCATGGATGGCCGGGTCAAGCCCGGCCATGACATGATGAGTTAGATGCTCTTTGATTCTCTCAACATCGTCGCAGCCCTTGCGCTGTTCGCTGCCAGTGTTGGCGCTTGGATCATTACCGGATCGCTGCCGGCCCGGGCCCGGCTCTATCTGCGGTTCGCCGCCGTGCTGCTGGCTTGCGTCGCGGCATCGCTGCCGCTTGGGATAGCGAACGAGACCGCCTTGTTCCTGCTGCCGCTGGCCAGCGCTTCGCTGATGATCGCGGCGTTGGCGCGGTTCGCCGCGCCCTTGCCGGTTCTGGCGGCGAGCCTGGCGCTGGTCGCGAGCCTGATCGGCGGGCTGGGCGCGATGTTGTGGAACGCGCCGATGCTGGCGCTTATGCCTGTGGCCGTTGCCGGCCTGGCCATCATCGTGGCGGCCCTGAATGACACCGCGGTCATTGCCTGTCTGGCGGGACTGGCGCTGTTGGGATCGGGCCTAGCCTTGCTGGAACAGGGGGCCGGCGGCGGTTTTCTGCTGCTTTGCGCCGCCGCGCTGGTGGGGTGCGCCCAAAAATCAGCTCTTGCGATCCAGCAATAGCGCCCGGCGCGGGTCGCGGATACGGCCATAGGCGGTCTCCACCGACAGGCTGGCGTCGCGGCGTTCCATATGGAGCTGGCCGATCAATTGGGCGGCAAAAGCCGGCAACAATCTGGGGCCGTCCCATAATGGCGCGAAGCGGGGCGTTTCGTCTTGGCACAGCGGCTCGACCCGGACGGGAAAAGCGGGTTTTTGTTCCTGCGCGTTAAAATCCTGCGGCTGTTGCCCCAACGTGCTGGAACCGCTTGGTTTTTCGCATGCGCGCGAAGAAGCGGCCAAAAGCTTAATGCCGCTGCGCAGATTTATATCAAAGGGCCCGGTCACACGCATATAGGTATAAAACGCAAGCTTTGTTCCATTGGCGCGTGAAGGATTGGGTTTGTGCTTTCTTAAGTTCGTGCCCGCCATACTTGTCCCCGCAAGGTCCGGAGAAACCGGCCCTCGGGGATGGTGGTTGTGCTGCACGCCGCATTACAAAAACGGGATGAACTCGTCCAGTTGGGGACGCTGGAAGACCAACTGCGGTTGCTTTTGGCGACCCAGGCTGCCGGCTGCGCCGCCTTCGACTGGGACACCGCGTCTGGCACCATCCGCTGGGACGGCGCCACCGATATCCTGCCGCTGCATCTGGACGTCACCAAGGCGCGCAACTTTCTGGACGGGGTTCCGGAGGAACGCCGCCGCGAGCTGCAAGCGGTGCTGGAATCCCGTGAACCAACTTCCAATTTCTTCCTGGCCGATATCGAGATCGCCAGCGCCCTGGGCGCGGTCAATTTTACCCTGACCGGCACGCGCATGCCCGATGAGAGCGGACATACCGCGCGGCTGGTTGGGCTAATGCGCGACACCACCGAGCATTCGCGCGAAGTGCGCCGCCTGAGCTATCTGGCGACGCGCGACGAGTTGACCGGCCATCTCAACCGCAATGCGCTGCGCGAGGAATTGTCCCAGGCGATCGAATCCGCCAAGGCGGAAAACCGCGATTGCGCCTTCCTGGTCGCCTCGGTCGATCGTCTGGCGATGATCAACGACAGTTTCGGCTTCGATGCCGGCGATGAAGTGATCCTGGCGGTGGGCGAGCGCCTGGCCCACGCCTTGCGCGGCAGCGACGTTATCGGCCGCACCGCCGGCAACAAGTTCGGCGTTCTGCTCAAGAGCTGCCAGGAACAGGAAATCGACATGGTCGCGACGCGGCTGCGCGCCGCGGTGCGCGCCACCGGCATTGAATCCTGCGGTGGACTTGTCGCTGCGACTTGCTCGGTCGGCGCGGTATGGCTGCCTCAAGCCGCTTCCACCAGCCAGGAAGCCATGCTGCGGGCTGAACAAGCATTGGACAAAGCGCGCGCCAATGGCCGCGACGGTTTCGCCACCTATCAATTGTCGCCGCAGCGCGAGACCGCGCGCCTGCGCCAAATGCAGATCGCCGATGAGGTGGTGCTGGCGCTCAGGGAAAACCGTCTCAAGTTGGCCTATCAGCCCATCGTGGCGGCGCGTTCGCGCAAGATCTCCCATTACGAATGTCTGCTGCGGATGGTCAAGGCCGACGGCAGCATTCTGACCGCCGGTCATTTCGTGCCCGCCGCCGAACAGATGGGCATTGTGCATCTGGTGGACCGTTTCGCGCTGGAAGCGGCGGTGGCGACCCTCAGGGCGCACAGCCGCGTCACCGTGGCGGTCAATGTTTCCGGCACGGCGGCGTCCGACCCGGCCTGGCTGCAGGATTTCGTGGCGTATATCCGCGCCGTCCAAGAGGTCGCGCCGCGTCTGATTGTGGAGCTCACCGAGACCGCCGCCCTGCATCATTTCGAGGAAAATGCCCAATTCGTATCGCAATTGCGCGAAGTGGGGGTAAGGGTGGCGATTGACGATTTCGGCGCCGGTTATACCTCGTTCCGCAACCTGCAGATGCTGCATGTCGATACCGTCAAGATCGACGGCTCCTATGTGAAGGATCTCAGCCAATCGCCGGAAAATCAGGTCTTTGTGCGGACCCTGGTGGGGCTGGCTAAGAACTTCAACATC
>DATEIA010000174.1:0-3365 GCA_035279305.1 Rhizomicrobium sp. | reverse complement strand
AAACCGTTCCAAATCGACGCCGTTGGTCAGCCCGGTGATCTTGGCGGCGGATGCGGGCGCGATGGCCTTGAACGTATCGGCCTCGAAATCCGAGGCGAGCAGGGTATGGCCGAAAGCGCCGGCGGCGACGCATTCCAGGGCCTCAAGTTTTTCGGCTTCGCGCCCATAGAGCCATTTGACGGCGCCGCGCGATCGCGCCGCATACTGCCGCCATTTGTCGGAATCGATATCGACCATGTCGAACAACACGCGGTGCGGGGCAATCGGCGCTTCCAGCAGATAGGGCGCCATGGCGGAACCGAAAACCACGACATCGTCTATCGCCTGGCCGCGCAGGTTTTGATCGACCCAGGCTTGCAGCCGCGCGCTGCCAAAACAGGCGGTGGTGAGCGGTTTGCCCGCGGCCAGTCCCGTCAGGCTGCGCCAGGCCTTTGTGCCCGCGCCCAACCGCTCGAAATAGCAAGGCCCGCCGGCTAGGCTGCGGACCTTGTCCAGATATTGCAGGTCGTCGGCATCGTCGACGAAGCACGCCAAGTGAACCGGTCCGCGCGCCGCGAGATGGCGCAGCAGCGCATAGGAACGAATCTTATCGCCCTTGTTCGGCGGATAGGGCAGGCGATGGCACAGGAACAGGCTGCTGCGCGTCATTGTCTTGGCGCGGAATCGGCGAAAAACACCCGGTCCACGCTCGACCAGTGAAAATCCTTGAGAAGCATCTGCAGCCGGCCGAACGTGCGTTCAAGATTAAGATAATGGCGGACCCGCGTCTTGACCGAGGTCCCCGTGATCCGCGGCTGGGTATGGTCGATTTCCCAGGGATGGAAATAGAACATGCAGGGCTGGCGGTCCTCGGCGCGAACCGCCTGCAGGTTGCGCTTGAAAAGGCCATAGGGGAACAGCCGGAAATAACCGCCGCCGCCGGCCGGCCAATTGCGTCCGAACTTGCGGATGGTGGTGATCGGAATTTCCACGAACTTGCTGTCGGCAAAGGGATAGAAGGCGAAGCGGGGCTGCTCGGGAATTCCGTAAAGATCGTGATGTATCGGAAAAGTGCTTGAACTGTATTTGTACCCGACTTCCTCCAGCACGCTGAGCGCCCAAAGATTGCGGCGGGTGATCGAAAAGGAGGTGGCGCGATAGCCGTTCACTGCGGTGCCCCCGACATCCTCCAGCACGGCCTTGGCCTTTTTGACGTCGGCGAGGAAAAGCGGCCGCGACTGATGGTCCGCCCTAAAATGGGCCAGGCCATGAGAGGCCAATTCATGGCCTTCGCCGACGATGCGCCGGACAATTTGCGGGTAACGCTCGGCAATCCAGCCCAGGGTGAAGAAGGTGGCCTTGGTGTTGTTGTCCGAAAACAGTTGCAGGATACGGTCCATATTCCGTTCGACCCGGCATTCGCGGCTGTTCCATTCCTCGCGCGCGATGTGAGGGGCAAAGGCTTCGACCTGAAAATAATCTTCCACATCGACGGTCATTGCGTTTAGCGCCGAGCCCGACAGATGGATGACCGGCCTTTTGCGCCAGCCGACAATGGGATCGTTTTCGATTGCGTTTATGTTCATCCCGGCCCCTCCCGCCGCAGGCGTCTACGGCGAGTCCGAATTCACCAAATTCAAGAATTGTTGAATGACCAGGCCGGCGCGCCGCGTAACGGCTTCCTGCTTGGCCAGGCGGTTTTCGATGTCGTCCAGCCGGATCGCCAGGGCCTGTTTGCCGGTCATGTCGTTCCCGTTCGCGGCGGCCGGCGGCAAGACGCCTTCCGCATTGTCCGTCTCATTGGCCAGGTCGGCCGCGACGCGGTTGACGTCGTCCGCCGAAAAAGCATGCAACTCGTCGAGATAGCCCAGGATCATCAGGCGATTGCCCAGCGTATTGATGCGCCGCGGAATGCCGCTGGTGTGTTGATGAATGGCGCCGATGGCGCTCATCGGCAAGGAAGGGTCGCCGGTCCAGCCGACCTGCTTGAGCCGGTGGAGCACATAGTTGCCGGTCTCCAGGCTGTTCAGCGGTCCCAGGTGATAGGAGGCGATGACGCGCTGGCGCAATTGCTCCAGATCCGGATTGGCGATGATCCTGCGGAACTGGGGCTGCCCGACCAGGAAGCTTTGGAAGGGGGCGGCGTTCTGGACCTGGAAATTCGACAACATCCGCAATTCTTCAAGCGCGCCCTCAGACAGGTTCTGCGCCTCATCCACGATCAGCAAGGCGCGGCGGCCCTCGCGGTGGGTGGCATCAAAGAATTCCTGAAGTTTCAGAAGCAGCCCGCTCTTGTCGGACGGCAGGTCGCGCAGTCCGAATGCCGCCGCCACCATCCTGAGCAGATCGTGTCCCGACAAACTGGTCGTCACGACATGGGCGGCGACGATCTTGCTGGGATCGATGGTGGCGATCAGACGCTTGACCAGGGTGGTCTTTCCCGCCCCGACATCGCCGGTAATGACGATAAAGCCTTCGCCGCGCTTGAGCCCGTAAGTGAGATGCGCCATGGCCTGGGAGTGAACGCTGCTCTCAAAGTAGAAGCGTTCGTCCGGCGTCAAGAGGAAAGGCTCGGCGCGTAGCTTGTAAAAGCTCGTATACATTGCGACTCACCGAAGCCTAGCTATCGGTGGGCGCGGACGGAGCCCCCGAATTGGCGTACCCGTAATAGGCGATGTATTCGGCCTCGTTCCAGCTGGGCGCCTTGTTGAACAACAGGCTCACGCTCTGACACGAGGCGACGGTCTCCAGCGACTTGCGCAACTGGTGACGATCGGTCTGGTCCGCCGCCACCACCATCAGCAGATGATGCACATAGCTGGCCAGGATCGCCGGTTCGGTCGATGCCAGGACCGGCGGGGTATCCAGGACGATGACGCGGTCGGGATAGCGCGCCGACAATTCCCGGCACAGGTTGGCCATCTTGCCGCTGGAAATCAGTTCCGGGGTGTTGGCGCTGGGATTGCCGGCAAAAATCACCGCCAGGTTGGGGATTTCGGCGCAGCGGTGCAGGACATCGGAAACATGACCGACCTTTCCGGTCAGCAAGTCCGTCAGGCCTTCGGTCGGCGGGGCCACGAACATGTTGCCCACCGATGGGCGGATGACGTCCGCATCGATCAGCAGCACCTGCAGGCCGCGTTCCGCCGCCAGGCTCAGAGCCAGATTGATCGAGGAGAAGGTCTTGCCTTCACCGGGAAGCGAACTGGTGACCATGATGAGATTGCTGACCGCCGCGCGAGTCTGGGGATCGCGGACTTTTTGCAGCAGCTTGCGCTTGATTCCGCGAAACTCGTTGGAGATCGACGAGGTCATATTGTCCGGCGTGATGCAGCCATTCTGCCGCAAGGCGCGGAAGTCGAGGCGAACCGTTTTGCCGGGCAGGG
>DATEIA010000173.1:0-4834 GCA_035279305.1 Rhizomicrobium sp. | reverse complement strand
CCTCCTGGGGCCGCGATTACAGCGATGTGGCGCCGGTGGCCGGGATCATCCTGGGCGGCCATGACCATGTTGTGGAAGTGGGTGTTGACGTCATTCCGGTGGCTAAGAGCAAGCTGGGGCCATCCTGAACTGCCCCACATTGCTCCGGAAAGCCCACCGCGATAAGCAGGGCGTCGTTTTCTGGGGCTCTCCATGACCAGCCTGCTTGTGCTGCTGATAGCGCTTTGCGCCATGACCGCGACCATGCTGGGCGGCGTATTGGCGTTGAAGCTGGAAGGCAAGCTGCCGCTGGTGATGGGCTTTTCCGCCGGCGCGGTGATCGGGGTTGCCTTTTTCGACCTGGCGCCCGAAGCCCTGGAAGTGGGCCGCGGCCTGTATGCGCCGGAGAATCTGCTGGCGCTCGCGGCCCTGGGCTTTTTCTTTTACACCGTGCTGGACCGGCTGGTGGCGCGGCATGATTGCGAAGGCCAGGCCAATCCCGCGCGCGGGTTGATCGGCGCGGCGAGCTTTTCCGCCCATAGCGTGCTGGACGGTTTCGCCATGGGTGTGGCCTTCCAGGCGTCGCACCAGATCGGGCTGATCGTGGCCGCCGCGGTCCTGGCGCATGATTTCGCCGATGGCCTCAACACCGTGAATGTGGTGATGAAGAATGGCGGCACGCGGCGTTTCGCC
Source organism: Rhizomicrobium sp. (assembly GCA_035279305.1). Classification (GTDB taxonomy): domain Bacteria; phylum Pseudomonadota; class Alphaproteobacteria; order Micropepsales; family Micropepsaceae; genus Rhizomicrobium. The sequence goes on along the minus strand of DATEIA010000173.1, from coordinate 4,162 downwards.
CTGCGCTGGCTGGCGGTGGATGCGACCGCGCCGGTGGTGGGTGCGGGTCTGAGCCTGCTGCTCACACCGGACCGCAGCCTATTGGCGTTGCTGCTGGCGCTGTTCTGCGGCTTCTTCCTGCATATCGGCGCCAGCGGGCTTTTGCCGGAAAGCCACCGCGCCCATCCGCGGCCCAGCACAACGATTGCGGCCTTGCTGGGCGCGGGGTTTCTGTATGTCGTGACAAGCTTGGTCCGCTGACCCCTTCTTCTCCATCGCCAGGCACGCTTTGGGCCGGCTGTCCAACTTCCTCAAACAAAGTTGGATGGGCGGCTCGGAGGCCGCCCATGGTGAGTAGGAAAAGCTACTTGATTTCCGTCAGCAGGGGTTGCCCCGCGAACTTCGCATCCAGATTGTCCAGCACCAATTGGCTCATGGCGCGGCGCGTTTCATGGGTGGCGCTGCCGATATGCGGCTGCAGCACCACATTGTCCATGGGCAGCAGCGCCTCGGGCACCTGCGGTTCCTTGGCGAAAACATCCAAGCCCGCGCCGCCCAGCTTGCCGGACTTCAGCGCCTCGACCAACGCATCCTCGTCCACCACCGCGCCACGCGCCACATTCACCAGAATGCCGGTGGGGCCCAGCGCCTCGATCACCGCTTTGTTGACAATCTTCTGGGTCTGCGGCGTCGCAGGAATGATCACCAGTAGGAAGTCGCTGTTCTTCGCCAGTTCGACCAGATCGGGATAGTGCTTGTACGGCACGTCTGTCACCGGGCGGCGGGTGTGATAGGCGATTTTGTTGTTCATCGCCTCGGCCCGCTTGGCGATTTCCTTGCCGATGCGGCCCATGCCCAGAATACCGACCCGCTTGCCGCTGGCCTTCTGCGCCAGAGGATAGTTGCCATTCTGGAGCCATTTTCCGGCACGCACATAGCTGTCGGACGCCACCAGCCGCCGTGCCGTCATAATCATCAGCGCGATCGCCAGGTCGGCGACATCGTCATTCAACACATCCGGCGTGTTGGTGACGGGAATGCCCTTGGAACGGGCATACTCCACCGGGATGCCGTCATAGCCGACACTGGCCGAGGCGATGAGCTCCAACTTGGGCATGCGGTCGATCATTTCCGGCGGCGGGCCGGAATGACCATTGGTAACGCAGCCGCGCACAATGGACGCGACCTTGTCGAAATCGGACTTGGGATGGACCCGGTAGCGGGCCTCCAGCTCTTTCTGGACCTCGGGCCTGAGCGGCGCCAATTGCAAAATGTCGATCATCAGGGAGATTCCGCCATCGCTTTCATATTTTCCAGCGCCTCAGTGAACCGCTTGGTGCGTTGTGCCCGGTTGTCCGCCTTAGCCTGATCGGTGCCCAAGGGCGCCTGGTCATAGAGCAAGGTATAGACGATGCGGGTCTGACGCCCGCGATCCAGCGGTTCGACCGCCAGAGTGCCGTGATACAGGATGGTCGAGGTCGGCTGGGTGTAGGTGTAGGAGTAAGGCGTCGCCGCCACCATGATCTCATTGTTGTTGTCGTTGAGCAGCCGGTTGGTGCCGACCGCGACGCCATTGCCGGCGGTGATCGCGCATTTGACCTTCAGCCAGGTTGCAATGGCGCAATAGGGACCGATCTTGGCCCAGGTCTGGTCGGGCGTGCGATTGACCACCTTCTCCAGCAGGATGGAGGTGTATTCCGCCGCCCCTGCCGGAACCGAGATCAGCATCGCCGCCCCGATTGCTGCGCTTGCGAGAAAGCTTGTTCGCACTTGGTCTCCCCCTTGCTTTGCGAGACCCCTGATAAAACGCTCGCGGTCCCCGCGCAACAAGACATAAAGCGCCAGGGTTCTGGTCAGGGTTCTGGCCAGGGTTCTGAGTGGTGTGCTCCGGCGAGATGCCGTGCCGCGGCGACCCATTCATCTACATGAACCGCAGATGAACCCCAAATGAACGGCAAAATGAATAAAAGTTCCAAATAGCACCGATAAAAGCTGGCTTTTCCGGCATGCATGGATTTGTGCCGTGCTTGTCAATAACTCGTTTGCCGCATTACGGACGCACGCTGGCAAAGCCCAAAGACTTGCCGCAGCCTGTTCTCACAAGAGCGCAGCGATGGGGCTGGCTCTCCACATTGAGAAACGGCATGTCGGGGATCGCGAGGGCCATATTGGCCGCCGCATTGCTGAATTGCGGCTTAGCAAGTGTTTCAGCGGCCCAGGAGCAAAATCAGGGGCAAGGTCAGTGGCTGAAGGATGAGGGCTGCGCGCTGTTCGGCGCCGGGGCCCATCCCGGCGACACGGTGCGCTGGACCGGTTCCTGTGCCGATGGTTACGCCGAAGGTTTGGGCACCGCGACCTTTATCCATGACGGCCAGGCTCAAAGCTTCACCGCCAACTTCGTGCATGGCGTCATTCCCGATGGCCATGTCATCAGCCGCTGGGGACAGGGCTGGAGCTATGACGGCGAGGCGGTGGCCGGGCGCTTCCACGGCGCGGGCATCTTGACCACCGATACCAGCGACCGCTTCGACGGCCAGTGGAGCGACGGCAGGATGAACGGCTTCGGCGTGCTGCTGCGCGCCAATGGCGAGCGTTATGCGGGCGATTGGAAAGACGACAAGCCCAATGGCAATGGCGAATTGCGTCATGCCGATGGCACGCTGGTGCGGGGACTGTTCGTGGATGGCAAGCTGGCGGACAAAGAGACCTCGATTCCCACCAGCGCCAATATCATCGCGGCCGGCAACGCCCCTTTCGGCGGCGTTTCGGGAAAGACCCTGGCCGGTGTGGACGGTTCTTCCATTGCCCTCACCTTGATCGAGGGCGGCATGGAATTGCAGCAGGTGCCCGCGGACGGCAGCCCGCGCAAGACTACCTTCACCTTCATGACAGACCGGATGGGAACGGTGGTGGAAGACAGCGGCAGCCAGAATGCCGGCTCCAGCGTCACCGGCTTTTTCCGCCTGACCGGCAAAGGCGTGGAAGTGCGCTATGCCGACGGCCGTTCGGCCATGCTGTCGGCCAGCGCCGATGGCGGCGTGCAGATGGTGCTGGAAGGCGATGGCGGGCCATCCTGCCGCGCCTGGTATCCGCAGGGCCATCAGTTCAGCGATAGCGACAAAAAGATGGCGCTGAACGCCTATGCCAGCAAACTGGGCTTGCCCATAGCCGCCAGCGATGCCGGCAATGGCTGCGTATCGGCCTCTGCGCCGCAAGCCGCCAATACCATCTCGTCCCTGGACGCGCCGCCGGCGGCGGTTCGCCTGCGGCCGGAGCGCCATTCCGGCAGCAAAGCACCCGCGCGCATGGCCAAGGCGTCCTATCGCATTGGCGACTATCAGCCAAACTCCGAAACGGTGGTCAAGAATTCCACAATTCATGCCATTGACGTACCTGAGACCGCATCCATGACCGGCGCCATCGCGGCGGCTCCGGCCATAGCGGCGGCGGCGCCCGGCAAGAACAATGCTTCCCAATGCCTGACAGTGGACAGCGACGGCAGCCATTGGGGCTTCCGCAACAGTTGCGACTTCGCGGTGCAATTTGCCTATTGCATGGCGGGCGGCGGCAACAACCTCACGGCATGCGGGACGAATAACACCGTCACCACCAGCGCCACCGGCAGCGTCGCCGCCAAGGGCTTTGGTGCGCTGATGACCGATACCAGCTTGCAAGACAAAGATGCGGCTCACCATTTCCGCTGGATCGCCTGTGGCGGCGGCAGCGGCGAAGTGGTGGCGCATCTGGACACACTCGAACCGCCGGCGGGACGTTGCGAGCGCACCCGCACGGCTTCGCAAAATTAAGGGGGCACCGTCATGTTCAAAACCGCCTGCGCCACCATCGCGCTGCTGGCACTTGTCAATCCGGCCCTTGTCAATTCGGCTTTGGCCGGCGGCTGTGCGACAGCGGCCGAAGCAGCCGCCTTGAAAACGGCGGTGATACAGCAGGAACTGATGGTGGCGGCCTTTCAATGCCGCGAAGCCGGCGCCTATAACCGTTTCGTCACGGCCTTTCGCGGCGAATTGCAGACATCGGATGCCGCGCTCAAGGCCTTCTTCATCCGGCGCGGCGGCGCGCAGGGCGAGGCCGGTTACGACAGTTTCAAGACCAAAGCGGCCAATCTTTCGGCGCTGGAACAGGCGCGCAATTCCGCCGCCTTCTGCGCCGATGCCCATGCCTT
>DATEIA010000172.1:0-3782 GCA_035279305.1 Rhizomicrobium sp. | reverse complement strand
GATGATCGCGCCGGCCACGGCGGGGAACAGTCCGATATGGGTGGCGCCTATCACAAATCCCAGGGAGAGCAGCAAGATCGTCGCCGGGATGATGAACGACAGTCCGATAAAGGATTCCGAAAAAGCAATCGCGGCGGCGATAGGAAAGACCCAATAGGGATGGGTTTGAGTTGTGACCGTTACCCATTCGCGGGCGTCGCGCACAAACCAATGAAAAAAGTCGAGCACGCGATGCCTGTTCTTGTTGGAGGGAGTTCCAGACCGGAGGCCCACATAGCGGTATTGGGCTCGCCGCGCCATAGCGAGACATTTTTGACATATTTTCCCTCTAACGGACGGCTATACATGCCGCCACCCGTTTAAGGGTATAAGTTCATGCCCCGTTCAGTTTGGCGATGCTAACCTATTAACAAATCTCATCTTCCGGGCGTTTAGGGCCCTTTTATGGCACGGATAAACCAATGAATCTCGACCGTTCGCCTGGGGACTTTCAGCGGGCCCGGTCGGCTGCGTCCGGACCGGTGGGCCGTACATGGTCGGGCATCAAGAGCTGGAGCTCGCGCAATCCGCGTTTGTCGCGGGTGGTGTGGTTCGCGGTCGGGCTCGCGCTTCTGGCTCTGCTGATCTGGGCGATCTATCCCGCCAAGCAGACGGGCCGCCGGGGCCAGATCAGCCAGGGCGCGCAGGCGGTGGTTGTGGCCAAGGCGATTTCCGGCGACATCAATGTCGCGCTCAATGCGCTGGGCACGGTGACCCCGCTGGCGACCGCGACGGTGCGCCCGCAAGTCGGCGGCATGCTGATCAAACTGAATTTCAACGAAGGCCAGATGGTCAAGGCCGGACAGACTTTGGCCCAGATCGATCCCAGGCCCTATCAAGCGGCGCTCGATCAGGCGCGCGGCCAGCTTGCCCGCGATGCCGCCACCTTGGCCAATGCCAAAGTGGACCTGGCGCGCTATCAGGCGCTTCTGGCGCAGAACGCGATCTCCCAGCAACAGGTCGCCACCCAACAGGCCCTGGTGGGATCCAGCGAAGGCGTCGTGATCTCCGACCAGGCCAATGTCGAAACCGCCCGCATCAATCTGGGCTATACCAATATCGTCTCGCCGGTGGCGGGCCGCGCCGGTATCCGTCTGGTGGATATCGGCAATATTGTGCAGGCAAGCCAGGCGACCGGCATTGTGGTGGTGACGCAGCTTCAGCCCATGTCGGTGCTGTTCACGATTCCGGAAGACAGCGTGCACAAGGTTCTGGACCGGGTGAATGGCGGCGCCACCTTGCCGGTGGATGTCTATGACCGCAGCCGGACCACCAAGATCACCAGCGGCAATCTTTCCGCGGTGGACACGGTGGTGGATCCCACCACCGGCTCGGTGAAGCTGCGCGCGCTGTTCGACAACCAGGACAGCAAGCTGTTTCCGGCTCAGTTCGTGAATATCCGGCTGCTGGTCGAAACTTTGCACAATCAGACGGTGGTGCCTGTCGCCGCCATTCAGCGCGGCGCCGATGGCAGCTTCGTCTTTGTGGTCACGCCGGAAAAGACCGTGAACCAGCGCAATGTCACCACCGGCGTACAGGACGGCAACAATATCCAGATCCTAACCGGCCTTAAGCCGGGCGATACGGTGGTGGTGGATGGCGCCGATCGCCTGCGCGATGGCGCCGATGTCGAAATTCCCAATCTCACCGTCAAAATCGCAGCCCCGTCCGGCAGCAGCGCGGATGCCGCGCGCGCCGCAAGCCGCGCCCGGGCCATGGCGGCGCTCAGCAAGTCCTGCGGCGAGGACGTCAAGAAACTCTGCCCCACCGCCCAGCCAGGCAGCCGCGAAATGCGCATGTGCCTGTTTCAGAATCGTGACGATCTGAGTGCGGACTGCTCCAAGGCTTTCTCCCAGATGCGCCGTGGGAATGGTGGCGGGCGCCGTGGGGGCGGCGGCGGTGGCGGCACGCCGTGACCGTACCTTCTTCCGGCGGCCCCCAAAACGGCGAGTCCCATTTCGGCGCCAATATCTCATCGCCGTTCATCCAGCGTCCGGTCGCCACCACGCTGTTGATGATCGCCATCCTGCTGGTGGGTCTGTCCGGCTATAAGTTCCTGCCGCTTTCGGCCCTGCCGGAAGTGGACTATCCCACCATCCAAGTGCAGACATTCCTGCCTGGCGCCAGCCCGGATGTGATGACTACCTCGGTCACCGCGCCGCTGGAAAAGCAGTTCGGCCAGATGCCCGGCCTGAAGGAGATGTCGTCCATCTCCTCCGCCGGGTCTTCGGTCATCACCCTGCAGTTCGACCTCAGTCTTTCGCTGGATATCGCCGAGCAGGAAGTCCAGGCGGCGATCAATGCCTCCAACAGCCTGTTGCCCAACAATCTTCTGCCGGCGCCGCCGGTCTATGCCAAGGTCAATCCCGCCGACGCGCCGGTGATCACCTTGGCGGTCAGTTCGTCTTCCTTGCCCATTACCCGGGTGGAAGACCTGGCCGATACCCGCATCGCCCAGAAGATTTCGCAGCTGTCCGGCGTGGGCCTGGTCAGCATTTCCGGCGGCCAGCGCCCCGCCGTGCGCGTGCAAGCCAATCTGCAGAAACTCGCGGCGTTGGGTTTGAACATCGACGACCTGCGCACCACCATCGCCAACAACAATTCCAATTCCCCCAAGGGCAGCTTCGACGGCGCGATGCAGTCCTACACCATCAATTCCAACGATCAGCTGCAGGACCCCGAAGCCTATAAGAACATCGTGGTGGCCTACAAAAACGGTTCGCCGGTGTTTCTGCGCGATGTCGCCAAGGTGGTGCAGGGCGCCCAGAACACCAAGCTGTCCAGTTGGGCCAACAAGACTCCGGCGGTGCTGATCAATGTCCAGCGTCAGCCCGGCGCCAATGTGATCCAGGTGGTGGATTCCATCAAGGAATTGCTGCCGCAGATCCAGGCGGGACTTCCGGCTTCGGTGGACGTGAAAACCCTCACCGACCGCACCGACACCATCCGCGCCTCGGTCGACGATGTGGAATTCGAGCTGATTCTGGCCGTCATCCTGGTGGTGCTGGTGATCTACTGCTTCCTGGGCAGCTTGCCCGCCACCTTCATCCCCAGCCTGTCGGTGCCGCTGTCCATCGTCGGCACCTTCGCGGTCATGTATCTGATGGGTTATTCGCTGAACAACCTGTCGCTGATGGCGTTGACGATTTCCACTGGTTTCGTGGTGGACGATGCGATCGTGATGATCGAGAACATCACCCGTTATATCGAAAAAGGCGAAACGCCCTACAACGCCGCCATGAAGGGCGCCGGTGAAATCGGCTTCACCATCGTGTCGCTGACGGTGTCGCTGATCGCCGTGCTGATCCCGCTGCTCTTCATGCAGGAAGTGGTGGGGCGTCTGTTCCGCGAATTTGCCGTCACTCTGTCAGTCACCATTCTGATTTCGGCGGTGGTGTCGCTCACCCTGGTGCCGATGCTGTGCGCCAAGCTTTTGCGCACCCATGCCGAGGACCAAAAGCGCGAGAGCGGGATCCAGCGTACCATCGAAGGCTATTACGCCCGCCTGGTCGCCGGATATGACCGGCTGCTGATCTGGGTTCTGAAGCACCAGAAAATGACTTTGCTGGTCGCGGTTGGAACCTTGGTTTTGACCGTGCTGATGTATATCGCCATTCCCAAGGGCTTCTTTCCGGTGCAGGACACCGGCTTCATCCAGGCCATTACCGAGGCCGGCCCCACCATATCCTTCGAGGCCATGTCGCAGCGCCAGCAACAACTGGCCGCGAAGATTTTGCAGGACC
>DATEIA010000171.1:0-7774 GCA_035279305.1 Rhizomicrobium sp. | reverse complement strand
TACCAGCTTCCCAGCAGGCTGGCTTCGCGCATCAATTGGGCGTCATCGTCCCACAAGCCTGTGCCCAGCAGCTTGACCTTGTCCCTTGTCGCGCCCTCCAAAGACAAAGTGGGCGCGATGGCGCGCAGGATCACGCCGCCCTGGGCGATCAGCACCGCGTCGGCGCCGCTCTTGGCCACGGCGCCGGCGGGCGCGGCGACCGCCCCGGCATTGGGCGGATAGCGTTCCACATCCACCACATTGCCATGCGCGGCGGCGACGGCTTCGCTGAAGGCGTCCTTGGCGACATCGCCATAGGGGGTCTGCGGCGCCAAAGCAGCGAATTCTTTATGGCCCTTGGAGGCGGCATAGCCAATCACCCGGCCCACTTCGCTCTGAGGCATGAAACTCAACAGATAGGCGCCGTTGCCCGCCACGGTCTTTTCGGTGGAGAAGGCCAGCACCGGCACGGCGCGGTCGCGCGCGATCGGGGCCACCGCCGACACCGACGGCCCGAACAAAGGCCCGACGATCACTTCGGCGCCCTGTGCCAGAAGCTGCTGCGCGGCCGCCGCCGCACCGGCCCCGCCATTGCCCTCGTCGGCGGTGATCAAAAGGATTTTGTCATTGCCGGAATCGAACATCGCCAGCTGCGCCGCCTTCATCATCGAGGCGGCCAGGGCACGGGTCGGCGCCGAGCTGCTGGTAAAGGGCAGGATGATCCCCACCCGCACCGGGGTCACATCGGCGGGCGTGCCGGGCAGGCGCAGATAGCTGGGCAGATCGCGGTCCAGCGGATTGGCGGCAACAGGGCCCTGCGGGACGGGCGCCTGGGTCACGGGCGCCGGGCCTTGCGGCTTGGGCGTGCAGGCGGCTATCGCAAGGCTTAAGGCAATGGCACAAAAGCGGCTCAGGGACGTGGCAGAAACAGGCATCGGAAAATCCTTTGACGCGCAAATCTAAGCCTTCGGACACGGGCGGTAAATCGCCGGATGGGTCTCATTTGGCGGCAGGGCTTTATATCCTCGCCACCCCCATCGGCAATGCCCGCGATATTACCTTGAGAGCTCTGGAAACCTTGAAAGGTTGCGATGTGATCGCCGCCGAGGACACCCGCGTCACCGCCAAGCTGCTGGCCATTCACGGTATCTCCAAGCCGCTGATCCCCTATAACGACCATAACGGCGCGCAGATGCGGCCCAAAATTCTGGCCCGGCTGGAGCAAGGTCAGGCCGTGGCGCTGGTCTCGGATGCCGGTACGCCGCTGGTGTCGGACCCAGGCTACAAGCTGGTGCGCGAGGCGATCGCGGCGGGCGCCAATATCGTCGCCCTGCCGGGACCGTCGGCGGTGCTGGCGGGCCTGGCTTTAAGCGGGCTGCCCACCGACCGCTTTCTGTTCGCGGGCTTTCTGCCGTCCAAAGCGGGAATGCGCAAAAGCATGCTGGAGGAATTGGGCGGCGTGCGCGCCACCCTGATCTTTTTTGAATCCGCCCAGCGGCTGGAGGACTCGCTTCCCGCATTGGTGGAGGTGTTGGGTGACCGGCAAGCGGTGGTGGCGCGCGAGCTGACCAAGCTGCATGAGGAGGCGCGGCGCGGACGTTTGCGCGAGCTGGCGGTGCATTATGCCAAGGCGGGCGCCCCCAAGGGGGAAGTGACCTTACTGGTCGCGCCTCCCGATGTGGCGGCTTCGCCCGGCAGCGCCCGGATCGATGCGGCGTTGAAAGCGGCTTTGGCCTTCATGCCGGTGAAGGCGGCGGCCGAGATGATCGCGAACCTCACCGATGGCTCGCGCACGGCTTTGTATGCCCGCGCGCTGGAGTTGAAAGATGGCGATTGACCGGCATGCAGCCGAACGGCGCGGCCATCGCGGCGAAACTGTCGCGGCGCTGTGGCTGCGGCTCAAGGGCTACCGTATCCTGGCGCGGCGGCTGAAAACCCGGGCCGGGGAAATCGATCTGGTGGCGGCCGCCCCCTTCGGCCCGGTCTGTTTTGTCGAGGTCAAGGCGCGGGGTTTGGCGCGGACCGCGGCGGAATCGGTGGGGCCGGCCCAGCAGACTCGCATTGCCCGCGCCGCCTCCCTATATCTCGCCAGCCGTCCGGGCCTGGCCCGGCGCGGCAGCCGTTTTGATATTGTCGCCATCGCGCCCCATGCCTTGCCGGTGCATCACCGGGACGTGTGGCGGCCATAAAAGGGCGTTAGGCGCGAGCCGGACCGCCCCCTAATAAGGGCGTTAGGCGCGAGCCGGACCGCCCATCGGAAAACGAGGCTTTCATGGCATTGACCGTCGCGATCCAGATGGACCCGATCGAGAAGATCGATATCGGCGGCGATTCCACTTTCGCGCTGGCGCTGGAAGGGCAAAAGCGCGGCCATGGCCTGCTCTATTACGGACCGCGCGATCTTTCCTTCCGCGACGGCATGGTCACGGCCCATGTGCGGCCCTTGAATCTGCGCGCGGTGAAGGGCGATCATTTCGCGCTGGGCGACGGCTTTGTCTATGATTTGTCAGCGGCGGATGTGGTCTTGATGCGCCAGGACCCGCCCTTCGACATGGCCTATATCACCGCCACGCATATCCTGGAGCGCATTCACCCCAAGACATTGGTGGTGAATAGTCCTGCGGAGGTGCGCAACGCGCCGGAAAAGCTTTTTGTCACCGAGTTCGCGGATTTCATCCCGCCCACTTTGATCACCTCGGACCTGCGCGAGATCCGCGCCTTCCGCGACGAACATAAGGACATCATCATCAAGCCGCTCTATGGCAATGGCGGGGCCGGTATATTCCGGCTCAAGCAAGATGACGAGAATTTCGGTTCGCTAATGGAGATGTTCACCCAATTCTATCGCGAACCGGTGATCGTGCAGCGCTATATTCCCGAGGTCCGCAAGGGCGACAAGCGCATCATCCTGGTGGACGGGGAATATGCCGGCGCCATCAACCGCGTTCCGGCTTCCGGCGAGGCCCGCTCCAACATGCATGTGGGCGGCCGCCCCGAAGCCACCGAACTGACGGCGCGCGAGAAGGCGATATGCGCCGCCATCGGGCCGGAGTTGAAAAAACGCGGGCTTATCTTCACGGGCATTGACGTGATCGGCGACTATATGACCGAGATCAACGTTACCTCCCCAACCGGCATTCACGAGGTCCAGCGCTTTGGCGGCGCCGATATCGCGGCTCTGGTCTGGGATGCCATTGAAAGAAGGCGCAAATGATTACAGTGCGCAAGTCAGAGGACCGCGGCTATAACAAGATGGACTGGCTGGAATCGCGCCATTCCTTCTCCTTCGGCGGCTATTACGATCCGGCGCATGAGAGCTTTGGCGCGTTGCGCGTGATCAATGAGGATTGGATCAAGGGCGGGGCGGGTTTTCCGCCCCATCCCCATCGCGACATGGAGATCGTCACCTATATCCTGGACGGCGCCATTGCCCATAAGGATTCCACCGGCGGCGGCGGCACCATCCGGCCCGGCGAAATCCAGCGCATGAGCGCAGGCAGCGGCATCGTCCATGCCGAATTCAATGCCAGCGCCACCCAGACCTGCCATCTGCTGCAGATCTGGATCATGCCGTCCAAGAGCGGCATTCAACCCGGCTATGAACAAAAGGCCATCGATCCGCAAAGCGTGCACAATCATTTCGCCCGCATCGCCGCGCCGGAGCCGCGCGAGAATGAAGTGCGGCTGGTGCAGGATGCGGAAATCTGGGCCGCCAAGCTGGATGCCGGAGTCGAAGCGATCCATCGCCTGGCACAGGGCCGCAAGGCCTGGCTGCAAGTCGCCAAGGGCGAGGTCAAACTGGGCGAGGACGTGCTGAGGGCGGGCGATGCCGCCGCCATCAACGACCAGATTCAGATCGCGGTCAAATCGAACGCGCCGAGTGAAGTGTTGTTGTTTGATTTGGCTTAGAGCGCTGCCAGCTTGACTGGCTCCCCTTCCCTCGCGGCGTCCATACGCGTCTTTCGCTGGCGCTCAAGACCTATGGACCCGCTCGCCTGCCGCTCGCTTTAGGCTCGCGGCGTTCGCATCTTTCGCATGTCCACTGGACATGCTCACGCCCTACGGGCGCCGAAGCTCACGGGATGACATCGCGCTTTGGCGCGATGTCACTTCACCAGGCCGAAGCGGCTCTTGTAGCGCGGGTTCAGGCCCGAGACCGGGAAATAGATGAAGACATCGGTGGTGCTGAACTGCCGGTCGACCACCGCGCCCTCGCCGATGCAGCAACCGGCGCGCACATAGCCCTTCAGCATGGCCGGCAGGCTGCGAATGGCTTCGCGCTCGTCGATCGCTTCCTTGGGCATGCGGCTCATGTCCACGAACAATTCGGGGCGCGCCTTGACCTTGAGATGTTCGGGCATGGCATGGAAGTGATGCAGATAGGACAGCGGCAGCGCCATCTCGCTCACATCGATCCCGGGCAGGCTGGCACAGCCGAACATCAGGTCGATGTCGAAGCGCGCGACATAGGCCATCAATCCTTTCCAGAGAAGCTGCATGGTGCCGGGGCGGGCGCGATAGCTTTTGAGGATGCAGGAACGGCCCAGCTCCAGATATTTGGTGTCGGCGGACAGGCCCTTCAGCATGGACGCCAGGTCATACTCGCTGGAGGTGTAGAAGCCGCCGACCTTGTCGGCGTCCTTCTTGCGCGTCAGCCGATAGGTGCCCACCACCAGCGGCTGGCCGTCCTCGTCATGGGCATCGCGGTCCACCACCAGCAGGTGGTCGCAGACATCGTCATATTTGTCGAAGTCGCGGCCGCTCTCGCGCATCTGGGGCGAGGGGATCGCGTTCATCTCTTGATAGAAGACGGCGTAGCGCAGGCGCTGCGCCTGCTCGACTTCGTATTCGGTTTCAGCAAGGCGCACTTCCAGCGCGCCGGACACAGCCAGTACGGGCCATTGCTCCAAGCGTCCCTCGAAAGGTCCGGCTTCGTAGATATTGACCACGATTGCTTCCTGTTCATCCCGGTGAAAATCCCCACGACTCACCGGGCTGTTCCTGTCAGGGCTTAAACCCCTTGTGCGACAGTTTGACAATTTTAGCCCAAGCCGCTGTCACAATCCAAGGGCTTGGTAAAAATTTGTGAAATTACGTGGGTTTAACGCTTAACGGGGGCTGCCGCCGCGCCACAAAGAACAGCAATAGGACCGACGGGAGGGCAATGGCCCCGCAACCGATGAAAAACAAGGCATAAGCTTCCATCGTTCCAAAGCGAACCGCCAGGGCATCGACAAGGATACCGGAAAAGCCCTTGAGGAACTTCCCCGCCAAGGCATAGACCGAGGACAGCAAGGCGTATTGCGTCGCCACATAACCCAGGCTGGTCAGGGACGACATATAGGCCACCAGACTGATTCCGGCGAAGCCCAGCGAGAAGTCGTCAAATCCCATCACCAGCATGAAGGGCACAAGCTCCGCGCCGGTGAATATCAACAGTGCATTGGAGATGACGCCCAGAGATTGCAGCACCGCGCCCAATACCAAGGTCCGCATCAACCCTAGCCGCAGCGAGAGCATCCCCGCCACGATGGTACCCAGGAATGTGGTGCCCAGTCCCACGGTGGCGCGGGACAGGCCGATTGCGTCCTTGCCCATGCCCAGGTCGTGGAAAAACGGATTGACCATTGGGCCGCGCATGAAATCGGGCAAGCGATAAAGCGTGATGGCCAACAGCATCGCGATGGCAAGCGCCCCATGCGCCTTGAAGAAGGCAATGAACGGTCCGGCTACGGCATCGAAGATGCCGCGCAGGGACCAGAGCGGCTTGTCTTTCAGTTTTTGAGCCGCCACTTGGTCGGCTCGCTCCGGCTCCGGCGCAACAAGCGTGGCGACAAGGCCAACCGCCATGGCCGCGCCCGCCAGGCAATAAGAGACAGTCCAGCCCAGATGCTGCGCGCTGACCAGCATCAGGGAGTCGGCGCAAATGATGGCGATGCGATAGCCCAGCGTGTTGGCAGCCGTCAGCAATCCCAACTCGGCGGAATCGCCAGCGATCTCGATCCGCCAGGCCGCCAGCGCGATATCCTGGGTAGCGGAGGCGAAGGCCACCACCAGCGCGGCGGCTCCCAACGCGCCAAGGCCATGGCTGACTCCCAAGGTGGCCATGCCCATCAATCCCGCCGCCACGACAAGTTGTGACAGGAGCAACCAGCCGCGCCGCAAGCCCAGGAAACGCAAGGCGGGCACGCGATCCAGCAAGGGCGCCCAGGCAAATTGTAGGGAATAGGCTAGGCCAACCCATGAAATGAATCCGATAGCCTTGAGGGTGGTGCCTTCATCCCGCAGCCAGAAGGCGAAGGTGTTGCCCACCAGAAGAAAAGGCAGCCCCGACGAAAAGCCAAGCGCCAGCATGGTCAGGACGCGGGGATTGAGATAATCGCGGAAGGTGTAGCGCCGGCGCGCCGAATCCATCATGCGGCGACGATATGCGAAGCCTCTGCGCCAGGGAACAATGTCAGGAACATTTCTTCCAGCTCGGCGGGATCCACCGGCTTGGTCAGGAAGCCGTCCATGCCGGCTTCCCGGCAGGCATGCTTGCCCGATTCCAGCACATCGGCGGTCAGGGCCACGATAGGCGTGCGCGCCGCTCCGCCGCGCGCCTCGGCGGCGCGAATGGCGCGCGCCGCCTCGATGCCGTCCATGCCCGGCATGTGGATGTCGGTCAGCAGCAGATCGAAGCGGCTTTCCATCATCGCCTGCACCGCCGCATTGCCGTTGGTGACCTCGGTGACCCTGTGGCCGCGCCGGCGCAGCAGCTCGCGGATCAAAAGCATGTTGATGGGATTGTCCTCGGCCAAGAGGATGTGCAGACCGGATCGCGCATCGGGGCTATCGGGTATGCGCGCGACGCCGTGATCGGGCGCCTCGGCGATGGGCGCGGCGTCTTGCGGTGCGCCCTGTGGGGATAGGACCTCTTCGGATAGGGCCGGCACAAAGCCGTTGCGGCACATGGTCAATTGGCGCACCAGCGAGGATTGGCGCACCGGCTTGACCAGATAGCTGGCAAATCGCATGGCGCGGATCTGCGGCAGGCTTCCTCTGGCATCGGGCGTCAGCATCACCAGCGCCGGGACATCGGCGTTCGGCTGTATCGTCAAGTCGGGCACCGGCCCGGTCCCGGCATCGACCAGGACCGCCTCCGCCTCCTCTTTTGCCTCTGTCGCGATGCCGCCGCAGGCGGCGATCTGGCGGCGCAGGCTGTCGCGGAAAGCCGGATTCCTGGTCATCACCGCCACGCGCATCCCGCCCAGAGAGGCGTCATCCCCGGGCGCGGCGGCCCCAGCCACCGGCAAGGTGAACCAGAAACAGGAGCCGCCTTCGGCAATCGCATCGACGCCGATCTCCCCGCCCATGGTGTTCACCAGCCGCCTGGAAATCGCCAATCCCAGTCCGGTGCCGCCGAACTTGCGGGCATGGCTGGAATCGGCCTGGACGAATTCCTGGAAAATCTCCTGCCGCTTGGCGGCCGCCACGCCCACGCCGGTATCGCGCACTTCGATGCGCAGCATGCGGTTTTCCATCACCGCCTCGACGCAGACCGCGCCGCGTTCGGTGAATTTGACCGCGTTGCCCATCAGGTTGGTGATGACTTGGCGCAACCTGAGTTCATCGGCGCGCAAGGCAAGCGGCACCTCGGGGGCAATGATCGTGCTCACTTCCACATTCTTGACATAGGCGCGCTCGCACAACAGTTCGGCCACGCTGGGCAGCATGGCGCGAAGATCCACCTCGTCTTCGTCCAGATGCAGCATGCCGGCTTCGATCTTGGAGAAGTCCAGTATGTCGCCGATCA
>DATEIA010000170.1:0-10056 GCA_035279305.1 Rhizomicrobium sp. | reverse complement strand
GTATTCCAGCTTGCGCTGGGCGTCTTCCAGCGAAGCGCCGTAATGATAGTTGATCTGGGCCCAACCGGTCAGCCCCGCCCGCACCGTATGGCGCAGATCGTATAGGCGCAGCTGGTGCGACAGATCCTCCACGAAGCAGGGGCGTTCCGGGCGCGGGCCGACGATGGACATATCGCCGATCAGGATATTCACCAGCTGCGGAATCTCATCCAACCGGCTGCGGCGCAGGAAATTGCCGACCTTGGTGATTCGCGGGTCGTTCTCGGCCGCCCATCTGGCGCCATTCAGTTCGGCATCGATCCGCATGCTTCTGAGCTTGTAGAGCCAGAATATGCGCCCGCCGCGGGTGACACGCTGCTGGCGGTAAATCACCGAACCGGGAGAATCCAGGCGGATCGCGATCATCGCCACCACCAGCACCGGCAGGCTGATGATCAGCGCCGCCAGGCTCAGCACGATGTCCATCAACCGCTTCACCGCATCGTCGATCAGGCGGAACTGGAAGCCCGGCGTATGGATGAGCCAGGGCAGTTCCAGCCAGGCCAATTCGACGCGCCCGGTCTGGCGCTCCAGATAGGAATTGAATTCCGTCACCGGCACGCCGCGCGTCTTGCATGCCAGCAAACCATCCAAGGCGACACGGCTGCGATCGTCCACCGCCACCACGATTTCGTCGATGCTGAAACTGTCGGTCAATTCCCCGATGGTGGGAACCTCGGCGGCAGGCGCCTGAACCGACGGCCTCAACACATCTTCGCTGACGAAATGAATCTCCTGCAGGCTGCCATGCGCATGGCTGATGTCTTCGATATGGCGTGCCCGCTGGCCGGTTCCGACCACCAGTATCCGGCGACGGAAAAAGTTGCTGTGCAGCATCACCCGCACGATATTGCGGCTGATGATTGCCGCACCCAGGGAAACCCCGGTGCCGACCAAAACGATGGTCACGCAACGGCTGATGCTCCAGAACACCCGGGCCGACGGAAACAGCACGGGAAACCCGTAATGAAGCACCAGGAACAGCACCGCCCCGGAAATAGCCAGCGCCGTGGGCACCCGCGACAGCGCGGTGGTGCGATTGAGGATCGCGTCGCGGCGATAACAGCCGGTGGCATAGAGCAAGATCATCGATGTGACGATGGAAATTCCCACCACCGCGGCCGCCTCAAGCAGGCCGACCAAGGCAAGCCGGCTGTGGATCAGCGACAGCACGGCCACTTGCGATCCGCCGATAAGGATCAGATCCAGCAGGCATTGGGAAAGATTGGCGGCGGGGACGTAGCGGGGATAGCGCCGCTGGGCGGCAGAAGGCTCCGCCGGCGGCAGGCCGCGGTTGCGCGGCATCCTCAGCGAGAGCAAATCATTCGACGTGCTGCGGCGGACAAATGTGTCAGCTTTGGCCAGGTGCGGCGCAGACGCGCTCATAGGCGTGTTGTTTTGAGACACCTGGTCCAGACTCATTACCCGTTCCCTACAATCGTCCCACGCCCCACGCAAACCTTGTGCCGCGCGCAGTCCATTCCGGCGTCAACGAATTATGCGATGTTTTTAAAGCAGAACCCCACGCGGCCAGTATCCGATATATTTGTTGCGTATGCGAGGTAAAATAGACCCGAATTGCTACAATCGTATGGACAAAGTTCCCGCGGCTATGAACAAAAAAACCGCATTTTTGTTCCTAGATTTCAAAATTAACCATGATCTTTCCGTCCAGCCGCGGCGATTTGCAGCTGATCCAGAGTTCCTTGGTTTTGAAATGGTTGATTAGCGGTCCGAGAATGTTGGACGGGACGCTTTGTCCGGCAAAGACAACCTAGAGCTGTTGTCTTGCGAGAACTCCGGAGAATGTCTTTGGAAGCGACACCGGCGGCCGGCGCTTAGGCCCGCACGCAACTTCGCCGTCAGCCGACGCGTGGCCAGCCGGCCTGGCGTCTGGAGAACTGAATCGCGACATTGCGGCGCATCGTCTCAGCTTGCCTGAGCCTGATCCGGTGCGAAATTCTGGCTTTATCGGCAATCGGGCCGGGCCGGGCCTGGTTATTGTCCACGCCGGCGAGCAGGCGCCCGATCAGTGGCGAGAGAACGACCGAGGCTGCTATCCAGCCGCCCAATAGGATCGCAAGTGACATCGCTTACTCCCCGAAGCCCAGCAATTGCAGGGATTGTAAGGCGCTTTCCTTGATGACAGATTAAGAGAATGTTTACATAGAATACATTTGGCGGTCTCGCGGCCAGGAAAGCCGGTCCGAACCGGATCCAGCGCCGCCCTTGGCAATCCGGCGAAAAGTTGAGAGGCTTTTTTTGACAACCGTATGCTGGTCTGCGGACGGTTTGCCCGGGAGCGGCGGCGCGTGACGATCGATTGGGACAAGCTTTATCTCGCCTATGTCTGGGCGAAGGAATGGCAAATTCTGCTTGCCGGCTTGCTGGTATTTTTTGCGGCGCTGATCTTTGCCTGGGCGTTCGTCAGGGCCGCGAAGTTGGGCGCGGCCGCGCGGCGGCCGCAGCCGGATTTGCGGCTGGCGCCCAATCCCATATCAAATCCCCTGGCAAGTCCGATATCCAGTCCTGCACCCGGTCCCGCCACACCGGCGGCGCAATCCAGCGAGCTGATCGGCACCCTGGAACAGCTGCGCAGCCTTATCCGCTCCGCGCTCGCGTCGCTGCCGCCGGAAAAAAGCGAAACGGAAAACACCCCCGCGACATTTCTTTGCCAGCGCATTTTGCACCTCAGGCTCGACCAGTTGCCGCCACCCGCCCATGCGGGCAAAGCCGCGCAGGACGGTTATGCGGCGCTGGTGACGCAATTGAATCTTTTGCGATCCCATCTCAAGAAAAACGCGCCGTCCAGCGAGATTTCCGAAATCCTGGTGCGGATCAATGGCAGCGCCCGCAGCCTGGGCGCCGCCTTGCTTGCCCCATCCGAAAAACGCCGGCACATGGACCGCTAATCGACGAAGATGATGCCTTCGCGCGAACAGGCCTGACGAAAGCCTAAAATCCATTGGCGCTGCGCTTCGGTCTCGGGCACTTCCAGTCCGCGCGCCGCCGCGATCATGTCGAGCGCGACCGCGCCGTCCACGCCCAGAAGGATCATCACACAGGCCGCCAGGATGGTGGACCGGCCAATGCCGGCCCGGCAATGAATCGCCACCGACTTTCCGGCCGCGACCCGGTCCGCCAACTGATGCGCCAGCCTGGCAAACGGACCGACACTATCGGGCACCGTTTTATCGCGGAGGGGAGAAGAGAAAAATTCGATGCCGAACTCCTCGCACAAGGCCTGCTCGGCTTGGTTGAGATTGGGGACCTCCGACCGCTCGAGCAACGAGACGACGGTATCGACCCCCTCGTCCCGCCAGCCCATGACCGCGCTTTCCAACTGATCGTCCATGCGCGGCGCGGCCATGATCGCCAGATTGCCTCCGGCGAAATGGTTGATCCAATATAGCTGTCGCGGCTCGGGCATGCTGGGCTTTTGTCTGCAGCGGCGAGGATTGCAGTGCGTGATGAAGGGACCCGCTTTAGCTCCAAAATCCCAAATGCGTCAAGCAAAAGGCCATGGCGGCGCCATTTCCGTTAGATATCAAATCGGCTGTTGACCGAGAATTAAGACCCGGCGATGTTCGCTGCCGGAGCATTTGAGCGGGCATCCTCTTGGCGGCGATATTGGTCACGGGCGCGGCGGGATTTATCGGCGCCGCTGTTTGCCATGCCTTGCTGGCGCGCGGCGATACTGTCATGGGCGTCGACAATCTCAGCGACTATTACGATGTCCGCCTGAAGGATGCCCGCTTGGCGCAGCTGGCCGCGCACAAGAATTTCTCATTCCGCAAAACCGATATTGCCGACAAGGACGCGATGCTGGCGCTCGCGGATAACGACCTCGCCGGCATCGTGCACCTGGCGGCCCAACCCGGCGTACGTTACAGCCTCGAAAATCCCTTCGCCTATGTCACCGCCAATGTCATGGGTCAGGCGGTGATGCTGGAACTGGCGCGCGCGCTTCAATCCTCGGGACGGGCCGCTCTCAAGCATTTCGTCTATGCCAGTTCGTCTTCCGTCTATGGCGCCAACCAGAAGACGCCCTTTGCGGTGGGCGACGCGGTCGATCGTCCCAATTCCCTCTATGCCGCGACCAAACGGTCCGACGAACTCTTCGCCCATACCTATGCGCATCTCTACGGCATTGCCTGCACCGGCTTGCGCTTTTTCACGGTCTATGGACCTTGGGGCCGGCCCGACATGGCGCCCATCCTGTTCGCCAGCGCCATCGCCAAGGACCAGCCCATCAAGGTGTTCAACCATGGCGAAATGTGGCGGGACTTCACCTATATCGATGACATTGTGGCGGGTGTGTTGCGCGCGCTGGATCGCCCTGCTTCAGGCACGCCGCCGCACGCACTCTACAATCTGGGCAACAACAAATCCGAGAAACTGACCGACTTCATCGCGGAAATCGAAAAAGCGATGGGCAAGACGGCGCAAAAAATCATGGCGCCGATGCAGCCTGGCGACGTTCCGTCCACCTATGCCGATATCGAGGCCAGCACCCGCGATCTGGGCTTTGCGCCGGCCACTCCGATCAGCGCGGGTATTCCCAAATTTGTCGCCTGGTTCCGGGACTATTACCGGGTCTGAGGGCTCACGGGCGCATGGAGAGCGGCCAGCAACGGCGCGGCATCCTGCCAGCCTTGCACCAGCCGCTCCGCCCCCGCCGCCAGCAGCCGCCCGCCCAGCCGGTCATGGACATGGCCGCCGCCCAGAAAGCCCCAGACCCGCATCCCTGCCCGCCTGGCGGCGATCACGCCATTGACGCTGTCTTCCAGCACCAGGCATTCGCCGGGATCGACCCCCAAAGCATCCGCGGCGAGCAGGAACAGGTCCGGCGCCGGTTTGGCCTGGGCGACATGATCGGCGGAATAGACATGCGGCTCGAAATAATCCCACAGCCCGACCTGCCGGAGCTTGCGCTCCAGGCCTTCCCTTGTGCTGGAACTGGCAACCGCCTTGAGCAACCTCGTTCCCGCGACCGCCGCACCGGCGCCGGGCACTTCTGTCAGCCGCGCGATCATGGTCTGGCGCAGCCGGGTGGCGAGCTCGTCCCGGATCGTTTGGGAGATCGAGCGGCCGATGCGCGTTTGCGCCTCCCGGTCGATCTCCTCATGAAAAGCCAAAGTGCTGAGCCCCATGAAGCGGGTGACATAGTCCTCGCGCTCGAATTGGAGCCCCTGCTCGGCCAGGATGGCGAGCTCGACCTCCAGCGCCAGGATTTCGCTGTCGACCAAGACGCCATCGCAATCGAAAATGACAGCGGAAATCAGCGACAGGCTAGGCCGCCTTGCGGGTGGCAAGAAAATCACCCATGCGGCCCAGCGCCTTGAGGATGTTCTCCGCGGAATTGGCATAGGACAGGCGCAGATAGCCTTCGCCCAGGATGCCGAAATCCGGCCCCCCGATCAGCGCCACGCCAGTCTCATCCAGCAGGGCATTGGCCAGGGGCTTGGCCTTCCAGCCGGTCTGCTTGATGTTGGGGAAGGCATAGAAGGCGCCCTTGGGGATGATGCAGGAAACGCCGGGCAGCTTGTTGAGGCCGTCCACCACCAGCATGCGGCGCTTGTCGAACTCGGCGCGCATATGGGCCACCGCGTCCTGCGGCCCCGTCAGGGCGGCGATGCCGGCATATTGGGTGGGCGCGTTAACGCAAGAGTGCAGATTGACCGCCAGCTTGCGGGCATAGTCATAGAGCTTGCCCGGCCAGATGGCATAACCCAGCCGCCAGCCGGTCATGGCATAGGTCTTGGACCAGCCATTGAGCAGGATCAGCCGGTCGCGGATGGACGGATAGTTCAGCAAGGTGACGTGCTGTTCGCCGTCATAGATCAGCTGGTCGTAGATCTCGTCGCTCATGATCGCGACCTGCGGCCATTTGGCCATGCCGGCGACGAATGTCTCCACTTCGGCCTTGGGCGTGACGCCGCCGGTGGGATTGGCGGGCGAGTTGATGAGGATCAACCGAGTCCTTTCTGTGATCAGGCCCAGCGTTTCCTCGGCCGAAAAGGCAAAACCATTCTCTTCACGGATCGGAATCGGAACGGGGGTGGCACCGGTATATTCGATCATGGAGCGATAGATCGGAAAGCCGGGATCCGGATACATGATCTCCGCCCCGGGTTCGCCGAACATCAGGATGGACATGAACATGGTAGGCTTGCCGCCCGGCATGATCATGACGTCCTCGGGCGACACGGTGGCGCCGAAACGCTTGTGCAGGTCGGCCGACACCGCTTCGCGCAGCGGCAGGATGCCGTTGGCGGGGGTGTAGCCGTGATGGCCGTCGCGCAGCGCCTTGGCCGCGGCTTCGACGATGTGCTCGGGAGTCCGGAAATCCGGCTGGCCGATGCCCAGATTGATGACATCGCGCCCCTGAGCCGCCAAGGCGGTGGCCCGGGCCAGCACGGCGAAGGCATTCTCCTCGCCGATACGGTCGAAATTCGCGACGGTCTTCATAGGCCTGTTCCGTTACTTCGTTCAGCGACCCGGAGGGCACCGCAGGGGAGCTGAACCACTTAATTTTCAGGGCTGCCCGTATAATGCCTAAGGCCGGGGGATGCCAGTACCGGGCCTGGCAGCGCGACTATTAAAAAATTAGCCCAAATACCCCTGGTCGCGCAGGCGGGAAACGATGGCTTGGGCATGGGCTTCCGGCGTCGCCTCGACCGTCCGGATTATCATCTCGGCCTTTTCCGGCGTTTCATAAGGGCTGTCGATGCCGGTGAAATTCTTGATCTTGCCGGCCTTGGCCTTTTCATAGAGTCCCTTGGGATCGCGCTGCATGCAGACCTCGATAGGGGTGTCCACAAACACTTCCAGGAACTCGCTTTCGCCCATCAACTCGCGCGCCATGCGGCGTTCGGAGCGGAAGGGCGAAATGAAGGCGGTCAGCACGATCAAGCCGGCATCGACGAACAGTTTCGCGGCCTCGCCGACGCGGCGGATATTTTCCACCCGGTCGGCGTCGGTGAAGCCCAGATCCTTGTTGAGGCCGTGGCGGACATTGTCGCCGTCCAGCAGATAGGTGTGCTTGCCTTCGGCCGCCAGCGCCTTTTCCACCAGATTGGCGATGGTGGATTTGCCCGAGCCGGAAAGCCCGGTGAACCACAAGACCACCGGCTTCTGGCCTTTCAGGCGCGCGCGCGCCTGTTTGTCGACATCCAGTGCCTGCCAATGAACGTTGGTGGCGCGCATCAGCGAGAAATCGATCATGCCGGCGCCCACCGTGGCGTTGCTGAAGCGGTCGATCAGGATGAAGCCGCCGGTATCGCGATTGTCGCGATAGGCGTCAAAGGCCAAAGGCTGGGTCAGCGCGACATTCACATAACCGACCTCGTTCAGCGCCAAGGTCGCGGCGGCATGGTGATCCAAACTGTTGACGTCGAGCTTATGCTTGAGCGCACTGACTTGCGCGGGCACGGTGGCGGCGCCCAGCTTGAGCAGATACTGGCGGCCTGGCAGCAATTCCTCGTCCGCCATCCACAGCAGATGCGCCGCGAACTGGTCGGAAAGAATCGGGCGCGCATGCGGGTCGGCCAGGACGTCGCCGCGCGAAATGTCCACTTCATCGGCCAAGGTCAGGGTCACGGCATCGCCCGCCACCGCTTCGGGCAAATCGCCGTCCATGGTGACGATACGGGCGACCTTGCTGGTCTTGCCCGATTTTGCCACGGCCACCGCCTCGCCCGGCTTGATCCGCCCGCCGGCGATGGTGCCGGAGAAACCGCGAAAATCCAGGTCGGGCCGATTGACCCATTGCACCGGCAGACGGAAGGGCTTATCGGCCAGCGCGGTGTCCACATCCACCACTTCCAGGTGCGACAGCAGCGCCGGACCGCTGTACCAGGGCGTTTCTTTTGACTTCTCGATCACATTGATGCCGAAGCGCGCCGAGAGCGGGATCGCCACCTGGCTGACGAAATTCAGCCGCGCCGAAAAAACACAGAAATCCGAAACGATCTTGTCGAAGACGGCTTGCGAATAATCCACCAGATCGATCTTGTTCACCGCCAGCACGATGTGGCGAATGCCCAGCAGCGAGGCGATAATGGCATGGCGGCGGGTCTGGGTGAGCACGCCCTTGCGGGCATCGATCAGAATGACGGCGAGATCGGAGTTCGACGCCCCGGTCGCCATGTTGCGGGTATACTGCTCATGGCCCGGTGTGTCGGCGACGATGAACTTGCGCTTGCCGGTGGCGAAGAAGCGATAGGCGACGTCGATGGTGATGCCCTGTTCGCGCTCGGCCTCCAGCCCGTCCACCAGCAGCGCGAAATCGATATCCGCGCCGGTGGTGCCGAATTTCTTGGAATCCTTCTCCAGCGACGCCAGCGTGTCTTCGAACAACAATTTCGTGTCGTACAGCAAGCGCCCAATGAGCGTGGATTTGCCGTCATCGACGCTGCCGCAGGTGAGAAAACGCAGCAGGCTCTTCTTTTCCTGAGCGGCAAGGAATTTCTGAAGATCGGTGGGGGTATGCACTAGAAGTACCCCTCCTTCTTCTTCTTCTCCATCGAGGCCTTTTCATCGCTGTCGATCAGCCGGCCCTGGCGTTCGGATGTGCGGGCGGTGAACATTTCGGTGACGATGCCTTCCAGACTGTCGGCATCGCTCTCGATCGCGCCGGTCAGGGGATAGCAGCCCAGGGTGCGGAAACGCACCAGCCGATCTTCCACCGTTTCGCCTGGCTTCAAAGTCATGCGTTCGTCATCGCGCATGATCAGCGTGCCATCGCGGTCCACAACAGGGCGTTTCTTGGCGAAATAAAGCGGCACGATGGGAATGTTCTCGGCCAGGATATACTGCCAGATGTCCAGCTCGGTCCAATTGGAGAGCGGAAAGACGCGGATGCTCTCGCCCTTGTTGATGCGGGTGTTGTAGACGCGCCAAAGTTCGGGGCGCTGGTTCTTGGGGTCCCAGGCATGGGTGGCAGTGCGGAAGGAAAAGATGCGCTCCTTGGCGCGGCTTTTTTCCTCGTCGCGGCGCGCGCCGCCAAAGGCCGCGTCAAAGCCGTATTTGTCCAACGCCTGTTTGAGGCTTTCGGTCTTCATCACCTGGGTGTGGAGCGAAGAGCCGCTGTCGAACGGATTGATGCCGCGCTTCACCCCGTCTTGATTGACATGAACGATCAGGTCCAAGCCAAGCCGCTTGGCGGTCTGGTCGCGGAATTCGATCATCTCCTGAAATTTCCAGGTCGTGTCCACATGCATCAGGGGAAAGGGCGGCTTGGAGGGATAGAAAGCCTTCATCGCCAGATGCAGCATCACGCTGGAGTCCTTGCCGATGGAATAGAGCATCACCGGATTGGCGAACTCCGCCGCCACCTCGCGCATGATGTGGATGCTCTCGGCTTCCAGACGCCGCAGATGCGATATAACAGCTCTATTACTGGACAATTTAAAGTATCCCAAATCTGGACTGTGAAATAGTCTCTAGCCGCGCCAGATGCAAGCGCAGCGATGCAGGGCTGGCTATTTCAGCAGCTTGACGGTCGTGGCAGGCGGCACCGCCTGCTCTTCCACCGCAAAGCGGACGCGGCCCACGGCCCGGCCGTCGAAGGTCTGGATATTGACCTGCCATTGGCCGGGCCTGGGCGCCGTCTTGAAGGTGAAATAGCGGAAACCGTCTTCCCGTCCACCCTGGATCGGCACCGAAATACGCTGCTGGGATACCCACCCCCGGCCCGGCTCCAGCCATTGCCAGTCATGCACGATCCTGGTGTTCAAGCCGTGCGGCGCAAAGACGGCGCTGTAGAGATAGAGCCGGGCGCCCTTCTGGATATGCATGATGGCATGGGTGCCGAACAGCGCCTGCCATTCCGCCGGCTCGTCTTCCTCCGCCGCCTGGAAATGCGCGCCCAGGCGCGTGACCTGGTGATAAATGCCGGCATCGGTGAGGACCAGCGGCAAGGGCGGCAACAGGCGCAGGAAATAAGCGATATTGAGAAAGACGGTGATCACCGCCATGCCGGCAAAGACCTGCATGCGCGCGCCGCGATAGCGC
>DATEIA010000169.1:0-3052 GCA_035279305.1 Rhizomicrobium sp. | reverse complement strand
TAATTCAGCATCACCGGATCGGTGGTTTTGAGGACGGCGCGCATGGCGTCCTTATAGCCAGGCCGCGCCTTTCTGTCGCCACCGGCTTGCCCAGGGCCGCTTGGCGGGCGTGCTGGGGTCCGGTATCCTGCCGCAAATGGGTGGGACTGCAGACGTGCGAGACTATGTGCCGAAGGCCGATACCGGCATTTCGCCGGTCGAGCGGCTGCATGCCTTGATCGCCGCCGACATGGCCGCCGCCGACAGGCTGATCCACACCCGCATGACATCGGGCGTGGCGCTGATCCCCGACCTGGCCAAGCATTTGATCGACTCCGGCGGCAAGCGGCTGCGGCCGATGCTGACTTTGGCGGCGGCGCAGGCCGGCGGCTATGCCGGCGATCACCATGTACGGCTCGCCGCGGCGGTGGAATTCATCCATACCGCCACCCTGCTGCATGACGATGTGGTGGACGAAAGCGCGCTCAGGCGCGGCAAGGTTTCCGCCAATCTGATGTGGGGCAACAAACCCAGCGTGCTGGTGGGAGATTTCCTGTTCAGTCGCGCCTTCCAGCTGATGGTGGAGACCGGCAATCTTGCGGTGCTCGACATTTTGGCCGGGGCCTCGGCGATCATCGCCGAAGGCGAAGTGATGCAGCTCAAATCCTCGAACGATCTGTCGGTGAGCGAACAGCATTATCTGAACGTGGTGTCGGCCAAGACCGCGGCACTGTTCGCGGCGGCGGCCGAATCCGGCGCGCTGCTTTCGGGCCAGGGCGACGATTTCGTTTCCGGCCTGCGTGCCTATGGCGACAATCTCGGAATCGCCTTCCAGCTGGTCGATGACGCGTTGGATTATTCGGGACGCCAGGCCTTGATGGGCAAGACGGTGGGCGATGATTTCCGCGAAGCCAAAATGACCTTGCCGCTGATCCTGGCTTATGCCCGGGCGCGCGATGGCGATCGCCCCTTCTGGAAACGCGTCATCGAAACCGGCAACCAGAGTGAAAGCGACCTGGACCGCGCCATTACCCTGATCGAACAAACTGGCGCGATGCAGGAAACCATGGCTCGGGCGCGTGCCTATGCCGATGTCGCCAAAAAGGCGCTGACGGTGATGCCGGAAAGCGACATCAAGCACGCCTTGGCGGATATCGCCGACTTCTGCGTCGAGCGGGCTTATTAAGCCTTGCATTCCTTCAGATCGCGCGCGCGATCGCGAATATCGGCTTGGGCGCCATCTTGCACCTTGGCCCTTTCAAGACAGGCCCCCACCACGTCGCCAGACTGATAAAGCGCAAGCGTGAGCAACGCCTCTGCGTCCGGCCCCATGCCGGGAATGGAAACGGCATGGCGCAACGGCGCTATGGCATCGGCAGGCCGCTTCACGTTCAGAAGAAACCTTCCATAGTCCAGATAGATACCGGGCGATTGACGGGGCTTCGCCAAGCCTTGCTGAAACAGGGAGACGGCCTGCGCCACATCATGGTCGCGTTCCATCACCAGGACCGCGAACCCATGGAATGCATCGCCATTGTCCGGATCGAGCAACCATGCCTGATTGAATCGCTTCATGGCGGCGGGAATGTCGTGCTTGGCAAAAAAATATTGCCAGCCCAATTGCACCGATTTGTCCGAACCCTGGACGCGCGTGTAGCCAAATTTTTCCGTGGCGGCGATGAATTGCGCGTCGGCCGCGAGCATTTCCGGCGTCTTCGGCCGGTTGCCGAACATCGGCTGCTCATTGGTCGGAGCAGCGATGGCCGGCGAAACAAGCGCCAGCACGAGAAACAGCCCTATAGTTTTTCCCGACAGCATGATGCGCCTCCAGAACAGCAAATCACTCTAGTGTCCCGATTCCGAAATTCGCATGATCCCTATATCGAGTTCTAGCGAATTTCGGAATCGTAAGGACACTAGCAACTTATTGATTCCTAGTGTCGTTTTAGTTTCGAAGTTCGCCAAGAGCCTGATATCGATGATGTGGCGAACTTCGAAACCACGACACTAGCACAGTCAGAGCCCGTCCGCCGTCGGCCCGATATCCTGGCCGTGCTCCGCGCCATCATGGACAAAGCCGGTTTCCGGCACAAAAGTCGGCGCGATCCACCAATGCGGCTGCGCCTGTTTCAACATATCCGCCGCGCGCCGACAGCAAACGTCATCGGCAAAAATACCGAAACAGGTGGCGCCGCTGCCGGACATGCGCGTCACAAGCGCGCCGGGCAGGCCTGCGATCCTCCCCAGCACCTCGCCGATCACCGGCTGCAGCCGCCGCGCCGGTTCTTCCAGGTCGTTGCGGGTGGTTTCCAGAAAACGCAGCAAGTCGGCAGTATCGTGAAAACGGCCCTGCGGCAAAGACATCTCCACACCGCTACGCGTCTGCAGGGCCGCAAACACATCCTTGGTCGGCACCGCAACGCCAGGATTGACCAGCAGCATGGGAACGCGCGGCAGGGACAGAAGCGGGCGCAGGATTTCCCCGCGCCCTTCCATGAAGCAGGCCGCCGACAAGACACAGGCGGGAATATCGGAGCCTAGCGCGGCCGCGATATCCCGCCCCCCTGATTCGTCCTTGTCCAAACTCCACAACCGGCGCAAGCCGCGCAGCGCCGCCGCTGCATCAGCGGAACCGCCGCCGATCCCCGACGCCACCGGCAGATTCTTGGTGAGGGTTAGTTTCGCGCCTCGCGGGGCCGAATCCAGGGCGCGCGCCGCCCGCAGCACCAGATTGTCGCCCTCCCCGTCCAATCCCTTGGCAAAGGGGCCCTGTATCTGCAGCGACAGGCTGGGCGCGGCCTCGATGTCCAGCACATCTCCCATGGCGGTGAAAACCGCCAGGCTCTGCAGCGGATGAAAGCCGTCGGCGCGTTTGGTACCGACGTGCAGAAATAAATTAATTTTGGCAGACGCCGCTTCGGTAATCACTTAAGCGGGCTTTTCGCTCAGACCGGTCTTCAGCTTGCGCTCGATCGCTATTTTGTCGGTATCGGCATCGCTGAAGGTGAGCGCATGGTTCCACTGGAAGCGGGCATCGATGCGGCGCCCGGCGCGCCAAAGGGCGTCGCCCAGA
>DATEIA010000168.1:0-2827 GCA_035279305.1 Rhizomicrobium sp. | reverse complement strand
CTTGGCGCGTGGGGCGGCCAGCATGCGCGCGACCTGGCGCCTAAGGACCTCAGGCTCGTGCAACTGGTTCTGCTGCGCCACGGCCAGAAGCTCGCCATCGGGGATGCTGCTCCACAGGAAGAAGGACAGGCGCGTCGCCAGTTCGGTATCGCTGATATGGTGAACCGTGCCCGGCGCGGCTTTGGCGGGATCGCTTTCACGCATGAACAGGAAGCTGGGTGAGACCAACACCGCTTCCAGCGCCGCCTCGATGCCATGATCGAAATCGGCGCCCTTGCGCCCTTGCGCGTAAATCTTCATCAGCGGCGAGACGTCCGCCGCCGTCACCGGCCGGCGATAGGCATGATGCGCCAGATTGGTGAGAATTTTGCGGGCGCAGTCCGCTTCGGCAAGCTCCGCCGAGGGACGGCAGATGAAAATCCTGCGGCGGCTGGGCGTGTCGCCGGGCCCCTTGATGTCATAGGGGCCGACCAGGGAAATCTGCATCACATCGCGCAGATAGAAGGCCTGCTGGAAGGACGGGCCGGAGCCGAAGGACGGCACCGAGAGGGTGCTGACGCGCGCGCCGTCGACCTGCACGTCCATCGGCAGCATGCGCGGCGCGCCGGTCGGCTTGGTGGGACGCGGGCCGGTGGTGGTTTTGGGGATCAAACTCTCTTCCAGCGCCAATTCCTTGCGGAAGGACACACCGACGGTACGAAGGCCGGCTTTCAGCGGCAGTTTGACTTCCACGCGATTGCCCGCCTCCAGCTCGGACTCGGTGGAGGAACCGGAATTCAGATAGACCTGGACCGTATAGCTCGCGTCATAGGGGGCGTAGAACTTGACCGAACCGCCGCCGCGCGAATCCAGCGGCAGGTCGTCATTGGCCCGTTCATTGTAGGACGGCACGCCGAAGGCGTTTTCGAACAGATCCTTGGTGAGCTTGAAGTCGGTCGTGATCACCTTGCGCGAGGCCTGGCCCGTCGCCAGCCGCGCGACCTTGCCCGCCACAGTGACATAGCGGTCCATCAAGGTCGGCGAGACGGTGAGGATGTCGGCGATATTGTCAAAGCCATAGCCGGTATCGTCCACCGGCAGGCTCTTGCTCAAGTCGATGTCGAGACCGAGCAGATCGCGCACCGCATTGGCATATTCGGCGCGGTTCATGCGCCGGATGGTGGCGCGGCCGGGATCGGGATTGGCGGCAGCCAGCTTGTCCAGCGCGGTACTGAGCCATTGCGTGAAATCGGCGATCTGTTCCTTGGGCGGACGCGGCATGCCCCGCGGCGGCATTTCCCCGACACTGAGACGGCGCAGGATTTTTTCCCAGGCAGCGAGATTGGCGGGCAGATTGCCGGCATCCAGCGGCACCACCGTCATGCCCGCGGTCTTGAGCCGGTCATTGTGGCACGCCGTGCAATACTGCATCAGCATTTGCTTGCGGTCCGCCACTGTCGGCGTGGTTTGCGGCGCGGCTGCCGTCACCGGAGCGTTGACCGCGACTTGTGTTTGAGTCGGGGCCGGCTCGGCGGCGGCACTGCCAAACACTATGAAACCGGCAAGGCCGGCCATGGCGAAAACGCCCGTGACAAAACCCGCTTGCCCGGCAATCCGTGACATCAAAACGCGTCTCCCGCACAACTCGGAACCCCTAAGGTTCAAACGAGTCCAAACCGGCGTTCTTTATCTGCGATCAGCAGATTAAAGCGAAACATGCGCTTTGAATATGGTTTTGCTGCCGCTGCGAAATGTTACGACATTGTGCGTTGCAGCATCGGCGGGCGCGAAAAATGTCCGCAGCCATAAACAATAGGTTGGCTAGATCGTTCCCGCCTTTACCAGCTTGACCGCGTGGTCGGCGGCGCGCGCCGTCAGCGCCATGAAGGTCATCGACGGATTGGCGCAGCTGATGGAAGCCGCCGCCGCGCCGTCGGTGATGAACAGATTGGCGGCGTCATGCGCCTGGCTGAAGCGATTGACCACTGAGGCTTTGGGGTCCGCGCCCATGCAGGCGCCGCCCATTTCATGGACGGCATCGCCCGGCACATGTTCCTCATTCGCCGCCCCGATATCCACCAATCCAGCCGCCCGCAACATGATCTGGCCTTGAAGGGCGGCGTCGCGCATCATGCGCTGCTCATTCTCGCGGAAGGTGACATTGAACACCGCCAGAGGCACGCCGAAACGGTCCAGCTTGGCGGGATTGAGCGAGATGGTATTGTCCTTGTAAGGCAGGCATTCGCCGAAAGCGGTGAAGCGGACGATCCAGGGACCATAGCCGCGCATCCATTCCTTCATGGTCTTGCCGAACCCAACCGGAGCGGCCGGACTGCGCCCGGCCGAGCCCTGCATGCCATAACCGCGCAAGAAGTCGGCGTCGGAATCCTGGCCGTCGAGATTGCGGAAGCGCGGGATATAGACGCCGGTGGGGCGACGGCCATAAGGAATAAAAGGATCGAGATCTTTGTCCGGCACCCTGCCCCAGAAGTGGGTGCGGAAGCAGTGGTCCATGATGTAATGGCCCAGCATACCGCTGGCATCCGCGAAGCTGCGATCGCTGCCCGGCAATCTTGAGTTCAGCAAAATCTGCGTCGATGCCATGGCCGAGGCGCAGAGGAAGACAATACGCGAAGTATAGACCCGCGCCTGCATGGTGCCCGTATCCACCACCCGCACACCGGTCACCCGTTTGG
This sequence comes from Rhizomicrobium sp., assembly GCA_035279305.1. Lineage (GTDB taxonomy): Bacteria > Pseudomonadota > Alphaproteobacteria > Micropepsales > Micropepsaceae > Rhizomicrobium. Next base: position 152 of record DATEIA010000168.1, on the reverse strand, counting down.
TCTTGGGATCGTATTCCAGATTGGTCACCACCTGGTCGGACAGCAAGGTGAGGTTGCCCGTCTTGCGCGCCGCCGGCAGGGTCACCGCCTGGGTGGAGAAATAGGCGCCGAAGGAACAGCCGCGGGAACACATATTGCGGTCCTGGCAGCGG
>DATEIA010000167.1:0-5544 GCA_035279305.1 Rhizomicrobium sp. | reverse complement strand
TGCGCCAGCTTCCAGGACGGGAAAGTGTTGGTGGAGAAGCGCTGATGCACCAGCGCCACCGCCGATACCGTCAAGGGATTCTGCAAGTCGCGATAGAAGCGGCCCACATCATGGGCCAGCAAGAGGCCCTTATAGACCACGGTGCGGGTGGACAGGCTGGGCATGTAAAGCTGCTGGATCGCCGGCAGCTTGTGCTTCTTGGCCAGCTCCGCCAGCGGGTTCTGCGCCTGCTTCCGGATGGTCAGCAGTTTGCGCTCGAACTGATCCTGGTCGCGGATATGCGGGCCCGCGGCGATGATCGCCTGGCGGATCAGCGGCATGCCGTCCAGCACGGTCTTGCCCAGTCCGGCGGGATCGGTCGGCACATCGCGCCAGCCCAGCAGCTTCTGGCCTTCCACTTTGATGAAATGCTCGAACTGCTTGACCACGATTTCGCGCGCCTTGGCTTCGCGCGGCAAAAAACACATGGCCACGGCATACTGGCCGGGCGGCGGCAAGGCGACGCCGGTGTCTTTCGCCCATTCGCGGAACAAGGGATCGGGAATCTGAATCAGGATGCCGGCGCCATCGCCCACCAACGGATCGGCGCCAACCGCGCCGCGATGATCCAGATTGATCAGCAGCTGCAGGCCGAGTCCGATGATCTCGTGCGATTTGGCGCCCTTGATATTGGCGACAAAGCCGACACCGCAGGCGTCATGCTCATTGATCGGGTCGTAAAGACCCTGTTTTGGCGGCAAACCCATTTGATCCCAACCACACGTTCAGGCGCACGTCCCCCGCCCTCTCACAAAGGCCCAAGGAAACGTCGATTTCTCAGAATTACCCGGCATGTGAACACGCCACCAGTTGCGGCGCAACATGCCTGGTGTGCGTCAATTTAATGAGTGTGCCTGGGTTTTGAGAATGATTCACAAAAACTAGGTTCCAATTGACTCGCAGCCGGGCTGGCGCATGATAGAACATATCATGAACAAAGATGCAAAATTGGCGGAATTGCGCCATTCCCTGGCGCGCTATGGCTTGCCGCCCGCGCGCGCGCCCATCGCGACCGGTCATCCACAAGCGGATGCGGTTCTGGGCGGTGGCCTGCGGCGAGGGGCCCTGCACGAAGTCTTCGCCGAGGGGTGGGGCGCGGGTGGTTTTGCCGCGCTGCTGGCGCTGATGGCAGCGCGGGGAAAATCGCTTTTTTGGATCAGACCAGATTACGAGGCGATGGAATATGGCGCGATCTCGCCGGGTGGCCTCCTGGAACTGGGCGGCGATCCCCGGCAGCTGATCCTGGTGCGCACCAAAAATGCCGCCGACGCGCTATGTGCGGCAAACGACATCTTGGCCTGCGGGCCTGTGGGCGCTGTGTTGCTGGAAGTGGAAGGCATGCCCAAATGCCTGGACTTGGTGGCCAGCCGCCGGCTTGCTTTTACGGCCGGGGAAAGCGGCGTCACGCTTCTGCTTTTGCGCAATGGCGCAGTGCCTGCGCCCAGCGCGGCGCTGACACGCTGGCATGTGACCAGCGGCGTATCGCGCAACGATGACGAAGACTGGGGCAATCCGCTCTTTGCCGCAGAGCTCATCCGTCATCGTTTGGGCGGCGTGGGAAATTTTCTGATGAGATGGAATGTCCAAAATGCCTGCTTCGAAACGGCGAATCCTGGCGCTGTGGTTTCCGCGCCTGCCGGCCGACCGATTCATACGCAAGAATGGCGGGCCGTTTGAGGCGCCGCTGGCCGTAAGCCTGAAGACAGGCAATGCGTTGCAGGTTCACGCCCTGGAAAAGCGCGCCTCCAGACTCGGTCTTTGCAAAGGCCAGCCCTTGGCCAATGCGCGCGCCATGGTGCAGCCGCTGAAAGTGGTGCCGGCCGACGAACGGGCCGATGCCGCTTTGCTGGAAAACATCGCCGACTGGTGCGACCGCTTTACGCCTTTGGTCAGCCTGGATGCCCCCGACGGATTATTTTTGGACATCACCGGCGCGGCACATCTGTTCGGCGGCGAGGCGGTCCTGCTGACGATGGTGATACGGCGCATCTCGGAACAAGGCCTGACCGTGCGCGGCGCCATTGCCGGCACGTCGCTGGCGGCACGCGCCTTGGCGCGTTTTCAATCGCGCGCCATCGTGCCGCCAGGCGGCGAGGGGCAAGCCATGGCGCCTCTGTCCATCCTGGCGCTGGATTGCGATGACAAGAATTTGCGCGCCCTTCGTCATGCCGGGCTCAAAACGGTCGGCATGGTGGCGGAGCGCCTCTCCAGCGAATTGTCGGAACGGTTGGGCAAAAGCTTTGTCACCCGGTTGAAAATCATGCTGGGCGCGGAAGAACAGCCGCTGCAACCGCGCCGCCCCCTGCCCGACCTGATGGCCGAGCAGCGTTTTGCCGACCCCATCGTCACCCAAGACGCCATCGCCGCCTCGTTGTTCAGCCTGGCCGTATCCTTGAGTGAAATATTGGAACGCCAGGGCCGCGGCGCGCGGCGGTTGGAAGCCGCCTTCTTCCGCGCCGACGGCAAGGTGGAGCGTATCGCGATCCGCACCGGCGAAGGCCTGCGCGATCCCAAGATCATACTGCGTCTGCTCAACCAGAAACTGGATGCCCTGGCCGATCCGCTGGATCCCGGCTTTGGTTTCGATGTCATCCGGCTGGAGGCTTTGTTGGCGGAAGAAACAAAACCCGTCACCATCAGCTTCGACAGCGGCGAGAATGCCCGCCAGCAGATTCTTTTTTTGATCGACCGGCTGTCGGCGCGGTTTGGCGACACCCGCGTGCAGCGCTTTGTCTCGCAGGATAGCCATATTCCCGAAGCCGCAGCTGCGGCGATCCCGGCCTTGGAGCACGATTTCCGCGAAGGCGATTGGGCCTTAAAACGCCAGGCAGGCGATCCGCCACGCCGCCCCTTGCGGCTGCTGGAAAGACCGGAAGAGATCCGGGTGCCGGCGTCTGAATTCCCGGAAGGCCCTCCCAAACGCTTTCGCTGGCGCCGCGCCCAGTTCGATGTCCATCGCGCCGAAGGACCCGAACGCATCGCCATGGAATGGTGGAGGAGCGCGGGTTTGACCCGCGACTATTTCCGGGTTGAGACGCAAGACGGCCAGCGTTTCTGGCTGTATCGCGACGGGCTTCATGGCCCATCGGTGCCGCGCTGGTATCTGCAAGGCATCTTTTCATGAGTTACGCCGAACTCGCCGTCACCACCAATTTCTCCTTCCTGCGCGGGGCCTCCCATCCCGGCGACTTTGTCGAACAGGCCCAGGCGCTGGGCTATGCCGCCATCGGTATCGCCGACCGCAACAGCTTGGCCGGCGTGGTGCGCGCCTATGAGCGCTGGAAGAAGCTGGACGATCCGCCACGCCTGCTGATCGGCGCCCGGCTGGTGTTCCGCGACGGCACACCGGACATTTTGGCCTATCCCAAAGACCGCAAAGCCTATGCGCGATTGTCCCGCCTGCTGTCCCTGGGCAAGTTGCGCGCCAAGAAAGGCGAATGCTGGCTGGATTTTGCCGACCTGCTGGCCTATCGCCGCGGGCTGTTGCTGATCGTCATGCCGGCGTCTGTTTGCCCTCCTCCGGAGCTTGCGGAAATATTGCAAGCTTTGGGCAGCGACACCTGGCTGGCGGCCTCCATGCTCTACACCGGAGAAGACCGCCGCCGTCTGCAAGCTCTGCAACGCATTGCCCGCCAGACGCGGGTATCGCTGATCGCGGTCAATGATGCGCTATATCACGATCCCGGCCAGCGCGATTTGCAGGATATCGTCACCTGCATCCGCGAACATGTGACATTGGAGCAAGCCGGCACAAGGCTTCAGGCCAATGCCGAACGCCATTTGAAGCCGCCCGCCGACATGGCGCGGCTGTTTCGCGCCTGCCCCGAGGCAATCGCGCAGACACTGCGCTTTTCCGGCCTGATCGAATTCACCCTGGCCGAACTGGGCCAGCGTTATCCGCGCGAACCGGTGCCGCGCGGCAAAACGGCCGACGGGCATTTGCGCGATCTGACCCAAGCCGGATTGCAATGGCGCTATCCGGACGGCGTGCCGCCTTCTGTCGCCGAACTGGCCGAAAAGGAATTGCGCTTCATCGCAGAAGGCAAGATCGCGCATTATTTTCTCACCGTGCATGACATCGTGAAATTCGCGCGCAGCCAGAATATTCTCTGCCAGGGGCGCGGGTCTGCCGCCAATTCCGTGGTCTGCTATGCCCTGGCGGTGACGTCCGTCGATCCCGCCGAAATCGATGTTTTGTTCGAGCGATTTCTCAATACCGAGCGCCGCGAACCGCCCGATATCGATGTGGATTTCGAGCATGAACGGCGCGAGGACGTCATCCAGTATATTTACCGGCGTTATGGCCATCGCCGCGCCGCCATCACCGCCACCGTCATTCACTACCGCCCGCGCAGCGCCATCCGCGAAGTCGGCAAGGTGTTCGGCCTGACCGAAGATGTCACCGGCAAGCTGGCCGATACGGTGTGGGGTCATCATGGCGAGGGATTGGAAGACTATCAGCTACGCCAGGGCGAGCAGGATCCCGCCAATCGCGCGGTGCGGCAGGCGGTGGCATACGCCAACCGCCTGATCGATTTCCCCCGCCATCTCTCCCAGCATGTCGGCGGCTTTGTGCTGACCCGCGACAAGCTGGACTGGACCGTGCCCATCGGTCCCGCCGCCATGGACGGCCGCTTTTTCATCGAATGGGACAAGGACGATCTCGACACTTTGGCGATCATGAAGGTGGATGTGCTGGCGCTGGGCATGCTGACCTGCATCCGCAAGGCCTTCCAGCTGATCGATGCCAACTACACCGGCGAAACCAGGCCGCCCCTGGAACTGGCGCATATCAAGCCCGGCGACACGAAAGTCTACGATATGCTGTGCCGGGCCGATGCCATCGGCGTGTTCCAGGTGGAAAGCCGTGCCCAGATGAACATGCTGCCGCGCCTGCGCCCCCGAGAATTCTACGACCTGGTGGTGGAAGTGGCGATCGTTCGGCCCGGCCCGATCCAGGGCGGCATGGTGCACCCCTATCTCAAGCGCCGCGCCGATCCTTCGCTGATCAAGTTTCCTGCGCCAGATCCCAAGCATGGCCCGCCCGACGAACTGTACGAACTGCTCAAGAAAACAAAGGGGGTGCCGCTGTTTCAGGAACAGGCGATGCGACTGGCCATCGTCGCGGCCAAATTCACGCCGGATGAAGCCAATGGCTTGCGTCGCGCCATGGCCACATTCCGGCATGTCGGAACAATCGGAAGCTTCCAGGAGAAATTTATCAGCCGGATGACGGCGCGCGGTTATGAGAAGACTTTCGTCGAATCCTGCTTTGAGCAAATCAAGGGCTTTGGCAGTTACGGCTTTCCGGAAAGCCATGCCGCCAGTTTCGCGCTGCTGGTCTATGTCTCGGCCTGGATCAAATGCCATCATCCGGCGGCCTTCGCGGCGGCGCTGCTGAATTCCCAGCCGATGGGATTTTACGCGCCCGCCGAAATCGTCCGCTGCGCCCGCGAGAACGGCAAGGTGACGGTGCTGCCGCCGGATGCCTGTTTCAGCGATTGG
>DATEIA010000166.1:0-3319 GCA_035279305.1 Rhizomicrobium sp. | reverse complement strand
ACCGCCCTGGCGCTGGATCTGCTGCGGATCGAACTCGGCTATGGCCTGTTGCCCCTGATCAATGACGTGCAAGGCCATCGCATCACCGACCAGATCAAGGCCCTGCGCCGCCAGTTGGCGCAGGAGATGGGCTTTGTCATGCCCGCCGTGCGCATCCTGGACAATATGCAGTTGGGCGCCAACGAGTATCGCATCCGCGTCAAGGAATTCGATTCCGGCAAGGGCGAACTCTTCCCCGGCAGCCTCTTGATCATGGATCCCAAGGGCTTGCCGATCGATCTGCCGGGCACGGCCACGACAGAACCCGCCTTCGGCCTGCCCGCCACCTGGGTTTCCGGCAGCCTGAAGGAAGAAGCCTCTTTCCGCGGCTTCACCGTGGTGGATCCCGGCACCGTGCTGACCACGCATCTGACCGAAGTGCTCAAGAGCCACATGGCGGAACTGCTCTCCTATGCCGAGACCAAGAAGCTGCTGGACGATCTGCCGCCGGAGAATAAGAAGCTGGTGGAAGAACTGATCCCCTCGCAGATCTCGGTCACCGGCGTGCAGCGCGTGCTGCAAACCTTGCTGGGGGAACGCGTTTCGATCCGCGATTTGCCCGCCATCCTGGAAGGCATCGCCGAAGCGGTCGGCCATACCAAGAACGCGCTTTACATCACCGAACATGTGCGCGCGCGCCTGGCCCGCCAGCTCTGCCACGCCAATCTTTCGCCCGGCGGTTATCTGCCGCTGATCGCGCTGTCGCCCAATTGGGAACAGGCCTTTATGGAAAGCATCGTCGGCAGCGGCGAAGAGCGGCAGCTCGCCATGGCGCCGTCCAAGCTGCAACAGTTCATTCAGCAGGTACGCGAGGGTTTTGACGAGGCCGGCACCAAGAATGAAGTGCCGATCCTGCTGACCGGTCCGCAGATCCGTCCCTTTGTGCGCTCCATCATCGAACGCTTCCGTCCCCAAACCGTGGTGATGAGCCAAAACGAAATCCACGCCTCGGTGCGGCTGCGCACGCTTGGTCAGGTTTAAGTGGGGAGCCAGGTTTGACCATGGCGCAGCTCCAGGCCAGCAATAACCTGATCGCCTTTCCACGCGCCGACTTGCGCAACCTCTTGGGCGAAACCATGAAGCGCCACCGCTTGCCGGAAAGCCTGGCGCAGGCGCTGGTGCGCGAATCTGCCAAATTTCCCGAGATCAGCCTGGACACAGCCTTGACCTTCGCCCTGGCCCACCGCTTGAAGCCCAAGCCGATCGATCTGGAAAAAGCCCGCGGCATATTGCTGGTGGGACCGGCCGGGGCCGGCAAAAGCGCCGTTGCCGCCAAGATCGTTCATGCCGCCGCCCTGATCGGCCGCAAGACCGAGCTGACCCGCGCCGATGGCGGGCTGGCGCTATTTCGCACCGGCACCAATCCGCCGGACTTGCTGACGGTGATGGAAGCCGACGGCTTCAATCCGCTCAACCCGCGTGCCGCCAGCGCCTTCAGCGCCCTGGGCGACATCGAAGGCGTGGAAACCATCGGCGTGGTTTCGGCGCTTAGCGATGCCGAGGATATCAGCGACATCGTTGCCGCCTTCCGCTTCCGCCGGGTGATCGTCACCAACATGGACCGTACCCGCCGGTTGGGCGCGGCCTTGGCTGCCTGCCTGTCGGGCGCGGCGCTGGCCCATGTCACGCATGGGCCCAGGCCCGAAGATGGCTTGGACACGCTGGAGCCCGGCGCCCTGGCCGATCAAATGCTGGAACTATTTTCTCACTGAAAAGCGCGTCAGCGCTTTTTGCCGCCGCCGCCGGATTTGCCGCGATTATCGACCGCAAACGGCCCAGGCCCCAACCCCACCAGCAAGAGCAAGCCGCCACAGATCGCAAAATCACGCGCGAAGATCGCGAACTGCTGGGCGCGCCCGGCGGCTTCCGGAAAATGCCAGAAATCATGCATGGTCACCGTCGCGATCATGGTCATGCCGAACAGCAGGATTGCGGCATGCCTTGTGTGCCAGCCGAACAGAAGCGAGATGCTGCCCATCACGATCAACAGCAATACCACCAGCAGAACCAGCGGCGGCAGCGGCACTTGCTTGGCGGCCAAATCGGCGGCGATGGTGGACCAATTCTGCAGGATGTCCATCGCGCTGGTCATATAGAACCAGACAAAGGCGCAGCGTCCGAAGAAGGGTGAAATGGTTTCCGCGAATGACATGCCCCTACCGCCCCCCTAACAACCGGACCAGCCCTGGCCCGGCAGCGACTCAACCTGCGGAATCATAGGACAGCCTCATCCCGGTTCAACAGCATGGTTAAAGAAAACGCATCCTTTTTGTCACGGATCGCGGCCAGCTGTGACTCTTATGGAACGCCGCAAACAGGGGCCGCGTTATGGCAGCGAAGGGATCCAGTTCGAGGCTTTGCAATGTCTGCGATTGGCATATCCGCGCCCCGCGCCAAGGGCTTTGCGGTTTCCGCCTCTGCCGATATCCGGCATGAGCATCTTGTCTTCGAGCGCCAGCAGTCCTTGGCGTTGCGGGAGAGGGAATGGGAAGACCGGGTTCAGCCTCTCATGCCCTGGAGCGCGTTAATCATGCGGGGGTTGGGCGTGACGATCTTTACCGCCGCCATCCTGGCAATGATGATCTAGTCCCGTTCGAAACTTGGCGCGCAGAATTTTGGAGCCTGAGCAGGGTTGCTAGCGACAGCGTGGCAACGCGCGGAGCTTGGGGGCTACCGCCCTCGCCCGCTGCGCGGGCTCGAAGCGGGGTCAGCTTTTCTAAGCTCGCTTCGCTCACTAAGAAAAGCTAGGCCAAAGGCAAGCGCCCCAGTTTAAGCGCTGCGGAGAGCGTGCTTGCGCAGGTGCCTGACAAGCGCAATTTCGTCCAAACGCGCCTGAGCGCGCCGCGCCTGCATTTCGCTGAGCCGCTTGGCCTGCTGCTCGGTGGCGACTTCCAGAGACTTGAGGTCCTGGAAAGCGTCGGTCAGGTCCTGCTGCGCGGCGGCATATTCGCGTTCGATTTCCTTCAGGGTGGTGCGCAGATTTTCCCGCCGCGCCTCGATGGAGCGCAGGAAGGACGGAAAGGCCAGGCGGCCAATATCGGAATCGCCGGCGCGCTGCTTTTCGCGCGCCACATTGTCGTCCAGGTCGGTCAGCTTGCGCTCCAGATCGGCCTTCATGGCATCGATCGAGGCAATCCGACGTTTCATTTCATCGACGCGGAAGCGCTTGAGGCGCAGCAGCGTATCGGTCCGGGTCATCGCGCACTCCCTTCGGCGCTGTCCAGAATGGCGGACAGGGCGTCATAGCATTCGCTCAACGCCGCCCGCTCGGTCTTGGACT
>DATEIA010000165.1:0-4004 GCA_035279305.1 Rhizomicrobium sp. | reverse complement strand
GCCTCCGCCGCCTTTGCTGCATCCGCGAAGAAGAGTTCGTAAAAATCGCCCATGCGGTAAAACAGCAAATAGTCCGCATGCGCCGCTTTAAGCGCGAGATATTGCGCCATCATGGGGGTGGCATCGCCAAGTCCCACGGCGTCCGACGGCGTTAATCCCAAATCCATCTCGCTCATGCGGCGAGACCATAGCAGAGCCAAGCCGCCGTCTGCGTCACTGAAGCTTGATGCAAGCGCCGCCCGCGTGGTTATTCTGTGGAAAATCCCTCCAGAACGATCTTTTGAACAGGTGCCCCGATGTCCCGCCCGTCCTTCACCGACGATGAAGCCCTTGCATTTCATGCGGGCGACAAGCCGGGCAAATTGGAAGTGGTGCCCACCAAGCCGATGGCCACCCAGCGCGATCTGAGCCTGGCCTATTCGCCGGGGGTGGCGGTGCCGGTGCTGCGCATCGCCGACAATCCCGATCTCGCCTACGACTATACCGCCAAGGGCAATATGGTGGCCGTCATTTCCAACGGCACCGCGATCCTGGGCCTGGGCGATCTGGGCGCGCTGGCCTCCAAGCCGGTGATGGAAGGCAAGTCGGTGCTGTTCAAGCGCTTCGCCGACGTGAACTCCATCGATCTGGAAATCGACACAAAGGATGTCGACGCCTTCATCAATGCGGTGCGCTATCTGGGCCCCACCTTCGGCGGCATCAATCTGGAAGACATCAAGGCGCCCGACTGTTTCATCATCGAGCAGAAACTGCGCGAGCTGATGGACATTCCGGTGTTCCATGACGACCAGCACGGCACCGCGATCATTTCCGCCGCCGGGGTGATCAATGCCGCCCATCTCACCAACCGCAAACTGGAAGACTTGAAAGTGGTGTGCAACGGCGCTGGCGCCGCCGGCATCGCCTGCATCGAACTGCTCAAGTCGATGGGGGTGAAGAGCGAAAATGTGATCCTGTGCGACACCAAGGGCGTGGTCTATCGCGGCCGCACCGAAGGCATGAACCAATGGAAGTCGGCGCATGCGGTCCAGACCAAGGCCCGCAGCTTGAGCGACGCCATGCAGGGCTGCGATGTGTTCCTGGGCCTTTCGGCCAAGGGTGCGCTGACCGCCGACATGGTGCGCAGCATGGCTGCCTCGCCCATCATCTTCGCCATGGCCAATCCCGATCCGGAAATCACCCCGGAGGATGCCAAGGCGGTGCGCGGCGATGTCATCGTTGCCACGGGGCGCAGCGATTATCCCAACCAGGTCAACAATGTGCTGGGCTTTCCCTATATCTTCCGGGGTGCGCTGGATGTGCGCGCCACCACCATCAATGAAGAAATGAAAATCGCCGCCGCGCAGGCCATCGCGGCCCTGGCGCGCGAGGATGTGCCCGACGAAGTGGCCGCCGCCTATCGCGGCGCGCGTCCGGTCTATGGGCCGGAATATATCATCCCCTCGCCCTTCGATCCCCGCCTGATCTCCAAAGTATCGTCGGCGGTGGCGGAAGCGGCCATGAAATCGGGCGTCGCCAAGAAGCAGATACCCGACCTTGCCGCCTATCAGTTCCAATTGTCGGCGCGGCTGGACCCGTCGGCGGGCCTGTTCCAGATGGTGACCAATGCGGTGCGCGCCAAGCCCAAGCGGGTGGTGTTCGCGGAAGGCGAAGAGGATTGTGTGATCCGCGCCGCCGCCGCCTTCCAGAATTCCGGCATGGGCAAGGCGCTTCTGGTCGGCCGTCCCGACGTGGTGAAGCAAGGCTTCCGGCGCGCCGGCATCGACGAGAATCTGCTGGAAATCCGGGTGCCGCATTCCGCCGAGGACGCCGCCGTCTATACCGACGCGCTGTACAAGCGCATCCAGCGGCGCGGCGGGCTCTACCGCGACGCCGTGCGCATGGTGACCAATGACCGCAACATCTATGCCGCCTCCATGCTGAAAGCCGGAGACGCCGATGCCATGGTGACCGGCGTGACGCGCAACTATGCCAATGCGTTGGCCGATGTGCGCCTGGTGCTGGACCCGCCGCCGGGTCAGCGCCCCATCGGCATGCAGGTGATTTTCGCCAAGGGCCGGGTGGTGCTGATCGCCGACACGTCGGTGACGGAAATGCCCACCGCCGATCAGTTGGCCGACATCGCGGTGCAAGCCGCCGCCGCGGCCAAACGTTTCGGCTTGACGCCGCGCGTGGCCTTGCTGGCGTCGTCCACTTTCGGCTTTCCCCGCAGCGAGCGCAGCGAACGCATTATCGAAGCGGTGCAGATCCTGGAGAATCGCGGCGTGGATTTCGAATATGATGGCGAGTTGGCGGTGGATGTGGCCTTGGATAAGGACAAGCTGGCTCTTTATCCCTTTACCCGCATCACCGACACCGCCAATGTGCTGATTATGCCGGCGGTCCATTCCGCTTCCATCTCCACCAAGCTGCTGCAGCAGATGGGCAAGGCCAGCGTGATGGGACCGATGCTGGTGGGCTTGGAGAAATCGGTGCAGATCGCGCCCTTGGGCGCCAAGATGAGCGAAGTCTATAACGCCGCGGTGATCGCGGCTTATGATATCAATCGCTAATGCCGTGGTTTCGAAATTCGTTTAGGGTCTGATATCAACCTCTTACGAATTTCGGAATCGGGACACTAGATGGACGATCGCCGCATTGCCGATTTCATGAATCGCATCTGGGATGAGGACATCATCCCCGTCCTAACCGATTACATCCACATTCCCTGCAAGAGCCCGGACTTCGACAAGGACTGGGACAGACACGGCCATATGGAACAGGCTGTGATCCTGTTCGCGGATTGGGCGGGCACAAAACTCCGGCAGCTGCCCGGTTCGTCGCTGGAGGTGGTGCGCCTTCCCGGCCGCACGCCGCTGATCTTCATCGAGGTACCCGGAGCGACCGGAAACCCGGAGCGCAGCGGAGGGCCTTCCGGCGCGACCGTTCTAATGTACGGCCATCTCGACAAGCAGCCTGAGATGGTGGGGTGGACCGAGGGCACGGGGCCCTGGCAGCCGGTTTTGAAAGACGGCAAGCTGTATGGCCGCGGCGGCGCCGATGACGGCTATGCCATGTTCGCCAGTATCGCGGCGCTGTTGGCGCTCAAGCAGCAGGGCATCGGTCATGGCCGGACGGTGATCCTGATCGAGGCCTCGGAAGAGTCCGGCTCGCCCGATTTGCCCTTTTATATCGATCATCTGGGCGCGCGCATCGGCACACCGGATCTTGTGGTCTGCCTGGATTCCGGCGCCGGCAATTACGACCAGCTTTGGCTGACCACATCCTTGCGCGGCAATCTGATCGGCAATCTGACCGTCAAGGTGCTGACCGAGGGCGTGCATTCGGGCGCCGCCAGCGGCATCGTGCCGTCCTCCTTCCGCATTCTGCGCAGCCTCTTGTCGCGGATCGAAGAGGAAGCCACCGGCCGCATGAAATTGCCCGATCTGTTCGTGGAGATCCCCGAGGATCGCTGGAAACAGGCGCGAGCAACCGCCGCCATTTTGGGCGACGAGACTTGGTCGGGTATTCCTTTCGCGGGAAACACCAAGCCGTCGGTGCCGAAAAAGAGCAACGACAGCAATGCCGAGCTGCTGCTGGAGAAAACCTGGCGGCCGCAATTGGCGATCACCGCGATGGAGGGCTATCCCCTGCCCGCCAATGGCGGCAATGTGCTGTTGCCTTATTCCACCGCGAAAATTTCGCTGCGGCTGCCGCCGACTTTGGAGGCCGGAAAAGCACGCCAAGCCATGAAAACCGCGCTGGAGTCCGATCTGCCTTACGACGCCGATGTGGTGTTCGATGTACACGGCGCCGACAATGGCTGGAACGCGCCCCCGCTGGCGCCCTGGCTGGAAGGCTCACTGAACCGCGCCAGCATGGCAGCGTTCGGCAAGCCGGTGGCGTTTCATGGCGAAGGCGGATCGATCCCCTTCATGGCCATGCTGGGCGAAAAATTTCCCAACACACAATTTGTGGTCGCAGGTGTGCTGGGGCCCCGTTCCAACGCCCACGGCCCCAACGAA
>DATEIA010000164.1:0-8889 GCA_035279305.1 Rhizomicrobium sp. | reverse complement strand
TATACTTTGTGTCTTGCCCCCAAACCGGAACTTCTCCATATTGTTGCAGCGCGGTATCGCGATCCTTGATTGCGAGGCCGCCGCCCTTCCTGGGCGTTTCCTCCCTGAACTTGGCCGCTCTTCGGAGCGGCCATTTTTTTTGCGCCGTGATTTTGCGCCCTGAGTTCGTCGCGGGATCGCTCATGGGCATTAAGCCCACTTCGCTCCCCGCTCCTGCTCAGGTCACAAAATCCCTGGCGCAAAACGATGGGACGGCGCTATCGCGCCGCGGCGGTGCGTTGAGGCTGGGTGAGCGCGGCGATCTGGGGCTCGTCGCTGGCGACCGTCAAAATATGGCCGTCATAGCTTACGGCGGCGGCGGCAATGATAACGGTGCTGCCATTGCTGGCGCGGAACGCCAGCGCGGCTGGCTTGCCGTCCTGATCGGCCTGGATGCGTTCGGCCTGGCCCAACAAATGTCCTTTCTGATCCTGTACCTGTGTGGCGTTCAGGGGCGGTACAGTGGACAGGCTATTGAGCGCGACGGGGGCCAAATCGCTGGCGCAGGCGAGGGCGGGAGCTATTACGAACAGCCCGCATAGTGCGGTAAAACCAAGGCGTGACATGCCAAAACCCCATCTGGGATCCGCCAGTTGAAAACGCGGGATAGGGCGAAAGGGTTTCAAGCCGGCCCGAATTCTATTCGGCGGCTTCGGGCAGGGAATCCGGGCGGCCGAGCTGGGAAAGCGGAATAGCCATCAGTCCTTGCATCGCCCGCATCAGGCGCGTGCGCACCGATTCAAAACTGGGCTTTTTGACGATCCTGTCTTCGTCCAGATAGAGCGCGCGGTTGATTTCAATCTGAAGCGCATGGCAACCCGAAGCGACGCGGCCATGCAGCATGGTGGTATAGCCGCCGGCATAGGGCGTGTTACGTGCCACCGAAAAACCCTCGCGGGTCAGTGCGGCTTCGGCTCTTGCGGTCAGTTGCGGCGCGGCGGAGGCGCCATAGCGATCCCCCAGCACGATATCGGGCACCGACAATGCCGAGGGCATCGAATGGCAGTCGATCAGCACCGCCACGCCGAAACGGGCGCTTGTATCGTCCACCAGGCTTGCAAGAGCCTGGTGATAGGGCTGGTACAATTGGCTTAGCCGCGTCCGGGCTTCGCTGCCATCGAGCTTGCCGCGATAAATCTCCGCGCCGTCGCGCACGATCCGCGGAATGACGCCCAGGCCTGCCGCCACGCGCGGACTGGGCGTATCCACCGGCACGCCGAGTTCGCCCTCGAACATGCCGGCATCCAGTTCGGTCATGCCGCGATTGACGTCGAGCAAGGCGCGGGGAAAATGGGCGGCGAGCATGGGGGCGCCCAGATCCACGACACCGGCGAACAACTCGTCCACGAAGGCATCTTCCGAACGGCGCAAAGTGGTGGCGTCCAGCTTGCTGCGTTCCAGCAGGCTCGCGGGATAGCTGCGCCCGGAATGGGGCGAGGCAAACAGGAACGGCGCGCGCTGGCGCGCCGGGCGGTCCAGGCGGAACGGGCTGGCTTGGGGGCCGGCTGGGGTTTTGGGGGCCATGGCGGGGACTCTTTACCGCACCTGATTACCAGCATTGAGGGTCGCACCCCCGCCGGGGGGCTGGCAAGCTATGGCGTTAACCAACGTTTACAGCTTGCCCCTGTATAAGCTTTTATAGGGGACGGGCAGACGGGCTGGCATGGCGCATATCCTTTTGGCGGAAGACGACGAATCGCTGCGGAAATTTCTTGCCGCGGCCTTGGTCAAGGCCGGCCATGCCGTGACCGATTTCGGCGATGGCGGGGACGCCTGGGAATGTATCCAGGGCTTCACCTTCGATCTGCTTTTGACCGATATCGTGATGCCTGGCATGGATGGGATTGAGCTGGCCAAGCGCGCCGCCGAACGCAATGCGACTCTGAAGATCATGTTCATCACCGGTTTCGCGGCGGTGGCGCTGCATCCTGCCTCCGGCGCGCCCAAGCAGGCCAAGGTTCTGTCCAAGCCGTTTCACCTGCGCGAGATCGTGGCGGAAGTCGACCGCATGCTGGCGGCGGCTTAACAAGATCTCTTCACCGCAATCAAAAAGACACAAAGCAAAGCCGGCGCGCCACGAACGCGCGGCCAAACCTTCCGCTTGCGGCGCCACACCATTTTCACGGTGACCGCTAGTCAGAAAATACAATAAACATAGGCACGAAACAAGCGTAACATTTCACAGACCGGCAACCCCGCCGGACTTGAAATGGAGGCCTTATGGAGCGTC
The DNA here is from genome assembly GCA_035279305.1 of Rhizomicrobium sp. Lineage (GTDB taxonomy): Bacteria > Pseudomonadota > Alphaproteobacteria > Micropepsales > Micropepsaceae > Rhizomicrobium. The sequence continues at coordinate 6,620 of DATEIA010000164.1, read as the reverse complement.
CTTCACATCTCAGCCTTGATAGCCAAGCGCGTTGTTTGCCATGCCGTTTGCCCTATGTCGGGTTGGCGATTTCACTGCAATGTGCCGCGGTTTTCTTGTTCATTTATGGCATCGCCAATCACAAGATCGGAAATATTATTCGTGAAATTGAAGTCCCTCCGATCCAAGAACAGAAGATCGAGGAGCGCGTAAAACCGCCCGAGCCCGCCATCGCGAAAAAGCTCCCGACGGAAACGCTGATAGCGCCAGCGTTCAGGACGGAGAAGTCGCAGGGCGGAAATTCCCTAACGCTGGTGCCGCCCACCACAAACGATCCGCCGGCGTCAAAAGGACCCGATCGTGCGCTGGCCGCTGTTCCCGGCACGCATACGGTTCCGCCTTATCCGCCGATCGCGCGGCGCATCGGCGCGGAAGGCAAGGTGACGTTGCGGCTGACGGTGTCGGCCGAAGGCAAGGTCACGGCGGCGGAGGTCGTCTCATCGAGTGGCCGCGACGACATGGATCAGAGCGCCCAGCAATGGATCATGGCGCACTGGGCCTATAGACCGGCGCTGGCCAACGGGGTTCCCGTTATCGGTCATGTCCTGGCGACGGTGAATTTCAACCTGATAGACGCGCGTTGAAACAGGGCTGTTTTTTCCGTCCGGGGCCGGCGAGAGGGCCGGTTCCGGCGGAAAACCAAAGCCGCTTGCCCCTTTTAGACCCCGACGCTATAGAACCTCTTCCAGCAGGTGGGGCGGTTAGCTCAGCGGGAGAGCACTACCTTGACATGGTAGGGGCCATAGGTTCGATCCCTATACCGCCCACCATTCTCGCCACGAGGTGAGAATGCCTCCGACCTGCTTGTTCTCCTGAAAATGCAGCCGGTTTGGGCCGGTGGCGAGAATGGTGGGCGGCCGGGATCGATTCTTTTGTTGGCGCCGCTTTGCGGCGCGGGGCCCTATACCGCCCACCATTTTCATGCGCCGCGACGCGGCGCATGAAAATGCCAAGCATCGGTAGCGCGGCCTAGCGACAGCGTAGTGGCCGCGCGTAAAGCCGATGCGCGGCAGGGTGCGCTACGAAACGCGCGGCACCAATCTCGTTGAATTCAGTTTATTCGTCCGCGACAGGCATGGTGAACTTAAGACCCAGCTCGCCGTCGCCATAGCGGGTGGTCACGCCCTCGAAGCGTCTGCCGCTGCTCAGAACCAAAATGATTTCGGAGCCCGAAGGCGGAATGGCGTCGCACGTCACCTTGGCGCCGCCGGCGGAGATGTTCACCACGCAGCAAGGCAGGGTCATATTCTCGGCGGCAATGGTGAGTTCGCCATGTTCGTCGATGATCCGGCGCGGATGGGTGCGGCGTTCCTGGCCGCGATAGATAGCATTCAAGGAAAGCCCTTCCAGGAACATCTGCTTGCCCAACCCGCAATATACGCAACACTTGAGGATGCTAGGCCCGCAGGCGTTAAAGCGGCCTTACCCCCTTAAAAGCCGACAAAACCGGCCTTTTCGCACCGGACCTGGCTTGAGGCAGGCGCCGCCCTGATCCACACTCCACCCCGAAAAAAGGGCCCAAAAAAAGGGGCAGTGCATGCGCAAATTCCTTATCGCAAATCTTTTGACCATCGCGTTGGCCGTGCCATCGCTGGCGCAGGCACCGTTGCCGTCCGTTCCTGCGCCCCAGGCAGTGCCCAAGCCGGGGCCGGTCACCAAGGAGCCTTACGCGCCACAGGCGCTTTTGCCTGGCGGTATCGTAATGCCGTTGTTTCCGCCGGGTTCGCCCTATCTCAATGCCAAGCGCGTCAGCGAGGCCGAGGTTTATGACATGGATCCGGTGGTGCCGGGCCGGGTGGCGCGGATCACCAACATCCACAATCCTTCCATTGAAGTGCATCTGGCGGGTGGCGGCAACAATACCGGCACGGCCATCATCCTGGTGCCCGGCGGCGGCCACCGCACGCTGGGGGTGGGCTCGGAGGGTGCCGATCCGGTATCCTATTTCTTCCAATACGGCATCAACACCGTCATCCTGCGCAACCGCTTGCGCAGCTCGGGCTATGAGCCCAAGACCGATGCCGTCTATGACATTCAACAGGCGATCCGCCTGGTGCGCGCCCATGCCGCGCAATGGCATATCGATCCCAAGAAGATCGGTGTTATGGGTTTTTCCGCCGGGGCCGAACTGACCATGGCGGCGGCCATCCAATATCCGGAATTCAATGCCAAGAACAATGCGGCCACGGATCCGCTGGCTGGGTTCAGCGCACGGCCCGATTTTGTCGGCTCGATTTATCCGGGGCCTTCGCTGTTCACCCCGGCCTGGACGGCCAAGAACGGTACGCCGCCGATCCCAAAAGATGCGCCGCCATCCTTCATTGCCGGTGCGGGCTGGCAGGACCAGAAGCATGCCGTCTGGGGGGATGAATATTTCTCGGCTATGCTGCATGCCGGTATCCCCAATGTGGAAATACATATCTATGCCCGGGGCGCGCATGGCGGCGGGCTGGGCTATCGCGATTTCACCGGCGAAGGCGCTTGGCAGGACCGCTTCGTCCATTGGCTGCGCGACCTGGGCTTCTTCGCAAAACCGGGGGTGGAAACATTGGCGGCTCAAGACGTGGCCGAGTTTGTGAAACAACCTGCGGTCGCCGCCACGCCCTAGCCTGTTCAAGCGCATCTGACACCGTCATAACCCGGTCATGGATTGGGATGTCCTTGTCATCGGCGCCGGCGCGGCCGGCATGATGTGTGCCGCCGTGGCGGGTCGGCGCGGCCGCAGGGTGCTGGTGCTGGAATCACACCATGCGCCCGGCGAGAAAATTCGCATTTCGGGCGGCGGGCGCTGCAACTTTACCAACTTGCAGGCCTCTCCGGCCCAGTTTCTGTCGGCCAATCCGCATTTCTGCATCTCGGCGCTCAGCCGCTACACCCAGCAGGATTTCATCGACCTGGTGGGGCGCTACCGCATCGGCTGGCATGAAAAGACGCTGGGTCAATTGTTTTGCGATGGCTCCGCGGTCCAGATCGTCAACATGCTGTTGGCCGAGATGCAATCGGCGCACGCCCAACTGCGGCTGAACGCCAAGGTCCAGTATGTCGAAAAGGGCCAGGAGGGGTTCACCGTGCAACTGGCCTGCGGCGAAGTCCTGACCTGTCGCGCCCTGGTGGTGGCGACCGGCGGCAAGTCCATTCCCAAAATGGGCGCGACCGATTTCGGCTACCGGCTCGCGCAGCAGTTCGGCGTCCGCCTGACCGACACCCGCCCCGCGCTGGTGCCGCTGATTTTTGACGGCGAATTGCAGGAACAGGCAAAGGCGCTTTCGGGTGTCGCGGTTCCGGCCCGCGTCCGCTGCGGCAAGACCAGCTTCGAGGAAGCCTTGCTGTTCACCCATCGTGGTCTCAGCGGCCCGGCGATTTTGCAGGTTTCCTCCTATTGGCGGGAGGGCGCGCAAATCGCCATTGACCTTTTGCCCGGAACCGATCTGCCGGTCGCGCTGCGCGCCGCGCGCCAGGAAAGCGGAAAACTGTCGCCGCACAATTTCCTTGGCACCCTGTTGCCGCGGCGGCTGGCGAAGGAGATCGCCGACACCTGCGACTATGCGGGCACCTTGGGCGGCCAGCCGGACGAGAAATTGCAAAAGCTGGCGGTGCGGGTGCAGGACTGGCGCATCGTCCCGGCGGGCACCGAAGGCTATCGCACCGCCGAGGTGACGCTGGGCGGCGTGGACACGCGCGACCTGGATTCCAAAACCATGCAGGCGCGCGCCATGCCTGGCCTGTATTTCATCGGCGAGGTGGTGGATGTGACGGGCTGGCTGGGCGGCTATAATTTCCAATGGGCCTGGTCATCGGGCTGGTGCGCAGGACAAGCCGCATGAAGTCTGGTTAGATGCGGCCATGACCAAGGACGAGATCACCAGCTGGGCGCTGGCCAATGGCTGGCAAGTGATCGATGGGGCGCCATGCCTGACCAAGCCCGCTGCGCCGCATCCCGCCATCGTACGGCTGGTACTCAAGGCCACGGTTGCCGCCGTCGAGATCAAGAAACCGGCGGGAAAGTGGGAAAAAGTCTCGGGCGAGAGCTATGCCAAGATCGCGGCCGATCCCGACACCGGCATGCCCGGCGGGCTGGGGCTGGCCACCATTTCCGGCCTCACCCAGCTGATGCAGGACAATAAAGACCGCCAGATGATGGCGCGCATGGGCGGTATGAAGCGCTGATTTTTCGGTTTTCCTATCTTTTTCGGGGTGGAAGGATAAAGAGGGGGCGAAATCCGCTCCCGAAAGTTCCCCTTGGCCTTTCCCACCACCCATCCCGCTTTGTCCCGTGCCCTTGCCGAGCGCGACTATAAAGACGCCACGCCGGTGCAGACGGCGGTGATGGCCGAAGAGGCGGAAGGCCGCGACCTGCTGGTCTCGGCCCAGACCGGATCGGGCAAAACCATCGCCTTCGGTCTGGCGATGGCCGAGACGTTGCTGGACGGCGCGGCGGCCTTTGGTCCCGCGCGCGATCCGCTGGCCTTGATCATCGCGCCGACCCGCGAACTGGCGCTGCAGGTCCAGCGCGAGTTGGGTTGGCTGTATCACCATGCCGGCGCGCGCATCGTCTCGTGCGTCGGGGGCATGGACCCGGGCCGCGAACGGCGCGAATTGTCGGACGGCGCCCATATCGTGGTGGGAACGCCGGGCCGCTTGCGCGATCACATCGAGCGGCGGGCGCTGAAACTGACGGGGCTGCGCTGCGCGGTGCTGGACGAGGCCGACGAAATGCTGGACATGGGCTTTCGCGAGGATCTGCAATTCATCCTGGAAACCACGCCGCAAACACGGCGCACCCTGCTATTCTCCGCCACCCTGCCCAAGGCCATCGTCACCCTGGCGGCGCATTACCAGAAGGATGCGCTTCGCATCGCCACGCGCGGAGAAAGTTCCGGTCACGCCGACATCGAATATCGCGCCATCCGCATCGCCGGCAACAAGATCGAGCGCGCGGTGGTTAACCTGCTGCGCTTTCTGGATCCGCCGGGCGCCTTGGTTTTCTGCAACACCCGCAACGCGGTGCGCCATATGGAGGCGCAACTGACCGAGCGCGGCTTTTCCTGCGTGGCGCTTTCGGGCGAGTTGTCGCAGAGCGAGCGTAACCATGCGCTGCAAGCGCTGCGTGATGGCCGCGCCAGGGTTTGCGTCGCCACCGACGTTGCCGCGCGCGGTATCGATCTGCCCAGTCTGAGCCTGGTGATCCATGCCGAGCTGCCCAATGACGCCCAGGTGCTGCAGCATCGCAGCGGCCGCACCGGACGGGCCGGCAAGAAGGGTGTCAGCGTGCTGTTGGTGCCGCCGTCGCGCCGCCGCCGCGCCGAGGAGATGCTGAGCCGCGCCCGCGTCGACGCGGTGTGGGGCAATGCTCCTTCGGCGGAGGGAATCCGCAAGGTGGACCAGGAACGATTGCTGCAAAATCCGCTGCTGGTGGAGCCCGGCAGCGAAGACGACCTGGCCATGGCCGATATTTTGCTGAAGACCCACGGTCCGCGCCAGCTGGCGGCGGCATTCGTGAAACTCTACCGCGCCGGACTGCCTGCGCCCGAGGATATCGAGGACGAAGTGTTTCAACGCGACAGCAGACCTGGGCGCGAACACAAGTCGCGCAATGAGGGGCTGCGTCACCAAGCCCCGCGCGAAGAGCGCAAGCCGGGCGAGGATCGCGGCCCCCGCGAACGGGCGCACAGGACAAGCGAACGCCAGCATGCACCCACGCACGAACGCGGCTCCGCCCCCGGCGAGATGGCGAACGGTGTCTGGTTCCGGCTCAATGTCGGGCGCGAGCGCAACGCCGACCCCAAATGGCTGCTGCCGGAAATCTGCCGCCAAGGCGAGGTCACCAAAAAGGATATCGGCGCCATCCGCGTGTTCGAAATGGAAACCCTTTTCCAGATCGATCCCGCCGCGGCGCCGAAATTTACCATCCTGGTCAGCGAACGCAAAAAGGGCGGCGTGCGCATTTCGCCCGCGCTGGACCAGACCGGCGAAACCACCGCGCGCCCGCGCGGGAAATTGGCGCATGGCGATGCGCCGGGCGAGTCCCCGCCGCGCAAGCCCGGTTTCCATGGCAAGAAATTTGCGGGCGGCAAAAAGAAATTCGGTAAATCAGGCGGCGGCTATAAGGGTAAGACTCCCAGAGCGCCCCAGACCTAGAGCAAGTTGCGTTCAAGCGTAATCGCTCTGACCTCATGCTTCGACAGGCTCAGCATGAGGATTAACTTATTTCCGCACCCTGGTCGCACTACGCTGCCGCTAACGACTGTCGAAGGGTGAGGGGGCATGATTCCGTCCGAAATTATTTTGCTCTAAGGGCAGCGCGTGCGCCTTGGGTGCGTGCAAAAAAAAGACGGCGCGCAAGCGCCGCCTTTTCGTCGACAAACCTTTCAGGCCCGCCTGCCGCGCGCCTCAACGCGCGGCAGGCGGTGGTTCCTTACTTGGGGGTCTTGGGGATCAGGACATCGCTGACCGGGGTGCGCGGCGGGGTGCCCTTGTCAATCACCAGGGTCACCGCCAGGTGCGCCGGCGGACTGCCAGGCTGCGGTCGGCAATCATGCGGCACCTCGCGCGGGATCATGAAGCTTTCGCCAGCCTTGACC
>DATEIA010000163.1:0-7568 GCA_035279305.1 Rhizomicrobium sp. | reverse complement strand
TGAAAGAGATGGCGCCCTTTCCCGTGGGCAAGGTGTTCTTCGCCAATTCCGGCTCCGAGGCCAATGACAGCCAGATAAAACTGATGTGGTATGCCGCCAATGCGCGCGGCCAGAAGGGGCGCAAGAAGATCATCGCCCGCAATCGCGCCTATCATGGCGTGACGCTTGCCAGTGCCAGTCTGACGGGGCTGGATGCTTTCCACAAAAGCTTCGACCTGCCTTTCGATTTCACCGTGCGCGCCGAGTGCCCGCATTATTATCGCGGCGCCGCGCCGGGCGAGAGCGAGGAGCAGTATTCGGCGCGCCTGGCGGCCAATCTCGAAGCCACGATTCTGCGGGAAGGCCCCGACACGATCGCCGCCATGTTCGTGGAGGCGGTGATGGGCGCCGGCGGGGCGATGGTGCCGCCGCGCGGCTATTTCGAAGCCATTACGCCGGTGCTGGACAAATACGGCATTTACCTGGTGGATGACGAAGTGATTTGCGGCTTTGGCCGCACCGGCAACGCCTTCGGCTGCCAGACCTATAACTACCAGCCCGATTCCATGTCGCTCGCCAAGGCGCTGTCTTCGGCCTATCTGCCGATCTCGGCGGTGTTGTTGTCACCGGAACTGGTCGAGATTATCGAAGAAGAGGCGGTGCGCATCGGCGGCTTGTGGCACGCTTTCACCTACAGCGCCCATCCCGTGGCGGCGGCGGTGGCGGTGAAGACGCTCGAAATCTATCAGCGGCGCGATACCTTCGGTCATGTCCGCAAAGTGGCGCCGGCTTTCCAGGCGCGGCTCAAGGCCCTGGAGACGCATCCGCTGGTGGGCGAGGCGGGCGGCGTCGGCCTGATCGGCGGCATCGAACTGGTCGCGGACAAGGCGAGCAAGCGCAATTTCGAAGCCGCCAAGGGCGTCGGCACAAGATGCGGCCAGTTCTGCCAGGATGAAGGCCTCATCGTGCGCCCGCTGATCAGCGACCGCATCGCGCTGTGTCCGCCCCTGGTGATCGATGAGGCGGAGATCCATGAGCTGTTCGACCGCTTGGAACGCGGCTTGAACCGTACATTGGACTGGGCGCGGCGCGAAGGATTCTTTTAGAGCAAGTTGGGACCAGATTGAACCGCTGCGCCGGAGGGATTTTGTGGCGTGGGCAGGAGAAAGGCGCAGCCCGTATAGGCAATACGGGCAAGCCGTTCGACGAACCCACGACACAAAAGGCCCCGGCCCTTCGGGTTGGGTTGCGGCGGGCGCCCGCGGCGTTGCCGCGCTCGACCGTATTGCCGATACGCCCTTCGCACGGCTCCTGGCGGATCGCCTCGCCGCAATCCAACGCAGTCGATTTAATCTGGTCCCAACTTGCTCAGACCGCGCGCTGCATCTGCGGGGCCGCGCCGGGCCGTGAATAGATCAGCGATTCGCCGCTCCACACTTCCAGCGCCTTGATGCTGGGCGATTTCATGGCGTGCGCCAAAATCTTGGCCCGCTGATCGTCGTCGCAATCAGCGGAGAATTTGTAGGTGAGGACGCCACCCTCATCGAGATAGCAGATTTCATATGCAGGCATGGTCGGCTCCGAAAAGCTATCGTGTCTACCCGGCCCGCTTGTTGCCCTTTTGCGCGAAGGTGCTGCGAATGTCGAATGACATTTCGGTTACAGTAATCACAAATTGTTGGACGGCCCGGGAAAGTTTTTTGCGCTGCTTGCCGGGAGCTTTTTGCTTCCCCTATGCGTTACCGCCGAAGCCCGCCACGCCATGCTTGAAGGAGTTGCCATGTCCGTTCCCTTTAGCCTTGCGCCTCTGCCCTGGGATGAGGACGCCCTTGCCCCGACAATTTCCGCGAACACAATCGCTTTCCACTACCACAAGCATCATCGGACTTATGTGGATACGCTCAATAAGCTGGTGGCGGGCAGCGAATATGCCGGCATGAAATTGGAGCAGCTCGTGCAAAAAACCGCGGGCGCCAGCCAAGCCAAAGACAAGCAGATCTTCAACAATGCCGCGCAGGTGTGGAATCACGATTTCTACTGGCGCAGCCTCACCCCGTCGAAAAGCCGGCCTAGCGCGCAGCTCGACAGCGCCATTGCCGCGGCTTTCGGCAGCAAGGAGGAGTTGATTGCCCAGTTGGCGGAAGCAGGCAAGACCCAGTTCGGGTCGGGCTGGGTTTGGCTGGTCAGCAAGGGCGGCAAGTTGGCGATCGAAAAGACGCCCAATGCCGAAAATCCCATGACCAAGGGCGTCAACTGCCTGTTGACCGTGGATGTGTGGGAGCATGCCTACTATCTGGATTACCAGAATGCGCGGCCCAAATATCTCGAAGCGGTGCTGGGCAAGCTCCTGAACTGGGATTTCGCCTCGCAAAATCTCACCCAGGAAGACCATGCGGTCAGAGCGGCCGCGGAATAGCGGCCGCGTGCCCCCTCCGATACGGCCTGCGCACCTGATGATCTTGTCAATCCCTTAACGGTATAGCTTTACCCGGCGGAAAGACGGACGCGGCTATCCTGCGGCGCGGTCGGCCGTGGGGATAGTTTGTCCGTCAGCAGAGCATTCGGAAAGCGGACGGCGGCGGTTACGGCGCCGGCTGCCCCTTCGCGCCTGGCCGCCACCCCCTCAGTTGAAACAAAGGTTGAAACACCGCCCGGCTTTGCCGCACGGCTGGCGGTCCGCATTCCCTGGTTTACCCTGACCCTTAGCGGCGTGTTGGTGACGCGATTCCTGGCGGAGCTGCGGTCGGCGACCGATTATATTGCGCCTTATTCGCCGGGGCATTTCACCCTGTTGGCGGCGGGCGCGTCCGATCGTGTCCAGATAGTGGCGCATGGCGAATGGTGGCGGCTGTTCACCGCTACGGTATTGCATGGATCGCCGGCCCATCTGATCGGCAATGTCGTCACACTCCTGATTGTGGGTTTTTTGCTGGAGCCGATGATCGGCATTGGCTGGTTTTCGGCGATCTATTTCACGGGTGGTTTTATCGGCGCGCTGGCGTCCATGATGCTCAACGGGCCGCAGATGCTGTCGGTGGGCGCCTCCGGAGCCATCATGGCGGTCCTGGCTGCCCTGTTCACGCTGAGTTTTCATGCCGGCGCGCCGCGGCCAAGCCTGATGCGGCGGGTAGCGGCGGGTTCGCTATTTCCCGCCCTGATGCCGGCGGTGGCACATGGCGGCACGGTGACCGATATCAATGCCCATCTCGGCGGATGCCTGGCTGGCGCCTGCATCGCCTTCGTCATGCTGATCGCCTGGAGCGATGAAGAAAAAGCGCCGCCGTTCCGTTCGCCAGCCGCGATCGTCGCGGGTTTCTGGATCGCGATGACGGCTTTCGCCTTCGCGGCATCCGCCACCAGCTATGGCGATTATGCGCGGCCGGGCCTGGATTACATTCCGCCCGGCCAAATGCCGAAGGATGTCGATGCGTTAACAGCCGACAGTCTTTCACTGGTCGACAAATATCCCAAGGATCCGCGCGCCTATATCTTTCGCGGCCTGTATTTTCTGGAACAGAGCAGGGTGTCTGATGCCGAGCCTTACTTCCGCGATGCCGACCGGTTGGGAGAAACCAGCCCGGTGATGACGCAAGAATATCAGGACTGGAACCGGGCGCTGTTGGCCTTGACGGTGCGGGTTCAGAATCGCGGAGCCGAGGCGAAGACGATTGTTGCGCCGCTTTGCGCCAACATATCCGGCCTCGATCGGCGGACCCAGCAGACTTTGGAAATCACCAAGCTCTGTAGGTGACCCCCTTCGGCCTTCGCAACTTTGCCGTGGTGCTCGGCTTGCGCCTGTGCGCCACGGCGTTGCTACGGCCACCTCCCCCTTCCGCGCTGGCGCGCGAGGGGGAGGGCCGCTACTGAGCTTTGTCTACTGACCGAGACCGCGCGGCAGGCCGCCATTGCCCGGATTCTGGTCGGGGATGGGGCCGCTGGGCACGATGCCCGGCAGGGCCCCGCCGGTATAGCCGGTGCTGCGGCACGCCCTGAGACCGCGATCCCAGCCCACATGATAGGCCCGGTTGTTCTGGTACATCTGATCGTCGCGCACGGTGGTATCGTCATGGCGTTTGTTGGCCCCCGGACCCCAGGAACTGTTGCAACCATCCTGGTAGCCGGCGCGATAGTCGGGCGACTTGCGCAGGGTGCGGATTTCCTTATTGGCGAACAGGCCGCAAGACGCCAGCGGCAACACAATCAGAAGAACGGATAGCGCGCGTAGGGTCACCGGGGGCTCATTCCTTTTGGCCGAGCCGGCTCTTCTACCCCGGTTTCAAAGGAATAGCGCGGAATTTTGTGGCCGCCGGTCCGGCTGGCGCCCCTTAAGGGATCAGATGGTTTTGGCGCGCTGGGCGCGGTCGCGCCGATCCTGTTCGATCTGGGCTTTCACATCCGCCAGTCCGGCGGTCAGCCTGCCGCTGTTGAGGTGAAACACAGAGAGCAGACGGTCGGCACATGCCGAGCCGCAATCCGGGGCCGTCCGCGAGAGACCGTTAGCAGCGGACCGGATTGAAGCGGAGGTAAGAGGCGGTGTGCCGGCGCCGGGACGTCCCAGGCCAAGATCGGGCTCGTGCGGCATCAGCAGCGACACCAGCCCGATCCAGAATACAGCCCGGAAAATCATGCCATGCTCTTCTGTGTTCCACGCGGGCAGCATGGCGCAGGCCCTATTCCGGGGTGCTTAGTGGTTTTCATAAAATTGGAATGATTTCGCCGCTTCTCCACGATAGCGCAAACGCGGCGCTGACGGGATCGTTCCACTTCGATTTAAAGAAGCCGCTTGATTGAGACAAATTTTAATGACCCACATCCGTCACAGCTCGGGTTTGCTCCGCAAACACCTCGCTGTGACACCTTCCCCCTTTCTTGGCGCTTCGCGCCGAAGGGGGAAGGAAGCTGGTGTGTGCTGATGGTCGCGCCGCGGAATGCGGCGCTCGAATTCTCTTGCCGGTGTTGGGGAACTTGTTAAGACGCGGTGGGGGCCGCGGCCGGGGGCAGCGTGATCGTGGCCCGGAAGCCCTTGCCCAGATCGCTGTCCAGCTCCAGCCAGCCGCCATGCAGTTCGGCGAAGGATTTGACCAGGGTCAGGCCTAGGCCCGCGCCCTTGGCATGCTGGGAGCCTTCGCAATGGCCGGCATGTTCGAAAGGTTCCAGGACACGTTGCAGGTCCTGGCGCGCGATGCCGCGGCCATTGTCCGCCACCGTCACGGCAATGCCGGCTTCCGTCACGTGGGCCGAAAGGGTGATTGTGTTGCCGGTGGTGAAGGTGACGGCATTGTCCACCAGGCTGTGAACCATGGCGGTGAAGACGCTTTCGTCGGCGTCAGCCATCAGTCCCACCGGACAGTCATCGGCGCTGATCTCGATACTGCGCGCCGCGGCGCGGGGCAAGAAAGCATCGCGGGTCAGCCACAACACGCTGCCGGCATCGACCGCCATGCGGCGCAAGTCGTAACGGCCGGCCGAGATCTTGGTGAGGTCCATGATCTGGTTGATGATCTTGAGCAGGTTGTTGCCGCCCTGATGCACCAAGCCGGCATATTCGCGGATCTGCGCCGGGGTCAGATTGTCCGCCAGTGTTGCCATCAAATCGGAAAAGCCCAGAATGGCGTTCAGCGGCGTCTTCAGTTCGTGCCCCATGGTGCGCAACAGGGTGGTCTTGGCGCTGTGCACGCTGGCGCTGGCTTCATCCAACCGGGCCGTCAGATCGGCAAGATAGTTGCTCTGCTCTTCGGCCTGGGCACGGCTGTGGGCCAGCGAATGTTCCTGTTCGGCCAGCGCGGTCTCTGCGCGAACCTTGTCGGTGATATCGGTATACACCATGACACGGCCGCCATCATGACCGGCGCGGTCGCGCACCAGATAGGCCTCGCCCGTGTTGGTCCGCAAGGTCACCGCGCCGGCGCTGGAGCGGTGGGTCTGCAAACGGCGCTCCAGCCATTTCTCCGGCGTTTCGTCAAAAACCATGCGGCCGGCATAGGCCACCCTGGCGCAGATTTCGGAAAAAGTGCGGCCGATCAGCTCGTCCAGCGCCTTCACGCCGCACAGATTGGCATAAAGATCGTTGGCCAGGATCAGCCTGTCGTCGGCGTCGTAAAAGGCGAAGGCTTCGGCGGAAAGCGCAACGGCTTCCTGCAGCCGGGTCAGCTGGGCGCGCGCCGTGGTGACGTCCGTCCACAGCAGCACGGTGTGGCCGTTCTGGCCCCGGCGCGCCTTGATCTCCACCACGCGATGATCGCGCAGGGCGATGTCGCGCGGAGTGAATTCATCGTCGCGCAATTGGATGAGGCGCTGGGCGATAAAGGATTTGGCGCCGCCCGCCAGGGCGCTGGGCGCGATCTCGCCGCCTTCGATCTCCAGCCGGATCAATTCTTCATAATGCCGCCCGATCAGCGAATCGTGCGGCGGAAAAGAGCGGAAAAGATAGTTGAGATGGGCGTTGGCATAGAGGAGGCGCCCCTGACGGTCGAAGATGGTGATAGCCGTGCGCAGGGAATCCAGCGAGCGCAGAAGCGCCGCCGGGTCTTCCCGGTCTTGCAAGCGGTCGATAGGAGCCGGATTGGCCGCGGCCATTGTTTTTGCTCTATGCCTGATCGCGGGCGGATACTGCGACGGTTTGCGTTGCGGATTGGTTAGGGAACCGGAAATCACTGTGTACGGAGCAATACCGGCGGTCGCGCTCGTGTCGTGGTTTCGAAGTTCGCCATATCATCGATATCAGGCTCTTGGCGAACTTCGGAACCAAAACGACACTAGAAATCAATACGTTGCTAGTGTCCTTACGATTCCGAGATTCGCTAACACCCGATAGTGGGATCATGCGAATTTCGGATTCGGGACACTAGGGCCCGAATCGCGCCATCTTTCCTAAGGAAGAATGAATCGTGCCGTTCCCGGCGTAATCCTTGTGGAAAACTGAACGGAACCGGCCGCGCTTTAGCTTTTGTTAAGCCTGACAGGCGAGATTGCCCCATCCTTTACTTGCGGCGTGGCAACGCGGAATGAGCGTCAAAACCAACAGCTTTTCGGACCCCAAGGCCCAGCGCAGGCGATTTGCGTTGGTGCAGGCGGGCAAGGCCGGGGTCGGCCTGGTGCTGGGGCTGGCCTTTTGCGGCATGATGGGAACTCCCGATGCCGCCGAACTCGCGGCTTTTCTGGGATTGATGGTTCCGGGGTTGTTGGCGCTTCTGGCGCTGACACGGGTTTCGCTGCTCGTCCTGGAGCAGGTGGGGCTGGCCAGTTTTGCCGCCCTGATCGCCTATCTCGCCGTCCTGACCGGCGGCGTGGTTTCGCCCTTGCTGGTGTGGTTCGCGCTGGTTCCGGCCGAGGCGGCCTTGACCGGCGGGCGGCCCGCGGTGCTGCGCGCCGGGATGGCGGCCGGCGCGGCCTTGCTGGCGGTGACCGGCGTCGAGGCTTTGGGGATGCTGCCGGCATCACGGCTGGTATTTGCGGGCGCTCCGCCTTTATGGCTGGTCTATGGCTGTTCGATGCTGGCGGCCTTGGTGCAGGCGGTTCTGGTCGCCGCCGCCGCCCAGGACCGGCAGCGCGCCGCCGACGCCGCCGCGGCGGAAGGCGCGGCGATGTAC
>DATEIA010000162.1:0-2252 GCA_035279305.1 Rhizomicrobium sp. | reverse complement strand
AGGCCCGCTGGACAATACCGAGGAATTCGTGGTGCCGCCGGGCCACTATTTCATGATGGGCGACAATCGCGACAATAGCGACGACAGCCGCGACGCGGTTGGCTATGTGCCGGCGGAAAATCTGGAAGGCAAGGCGCTGTTCCGCTTCTTCTCCACCGACGGTTCGGCGCGCATCTGGGAAGTTTGGAAGTGGCCCTTTGCCATCCGCTATTCGCGTATTCTCACTTTCGTGAAATGACCTCTTGAGCGAGGCACTTTCCGAAAAGCTCGGATACAGGTTTCACGATCCTGATCTGCTCAAGCGCGCGCTGACCCATGCCGGCGCCGATTCCGCGCGTTCCAACGAGAGGCTGGAGTTTCTGGGCGACCGGGTGCTGGCGCTGGTGGTGTCGGAGACCCTTTACCGCCGTTACGCGCGCGAAGACGAAGGCGCGCTGACCCGGCGGGTGCACAGCCTGGTGCGCTGGGAAGCCTGCGCCAAGATCGGTGAGGATATCGGACTGTGGGAGCATCTGGTTCTGACCCGCGCGGAAGCGGCGGGCGGGCGCTCGCGCGGTCCGATCGTGGGCAGCGCGTTGGAAGCGGTGATCGCCGCGATCTATCTCGATGGCGGCATGGATGCGGCGCGCGCCTTTATCGAACGCTGGTGGGAGGCGATGTTCTCCGATGCCGGCGCCGACATCCGCGACGCCAAGACCAGATTGCAGGAATGGTCGCAAAGCCGGGGCAAGGCCTCGGCCGCGCCGGTCTATGCTCTCAAGTCGCAGGAGGGGCCCGATCACGCGCCGTTTTTTGTCGTCACCGTCAAAGTGCAGGGCTATGACGCGGTGGCGGGCGAGGGCGGTTCCAAGCGCCAGGCCGAACAGGATGCGGCGGCCAAATTGCTGGCCATCGTCGCGCCGGAGAGTCTGAAATGACCACGCGCTGCGGTTTCGCCGCCATTATCGGTGCCCCCAATGCGGGCAAATCCACCTTGATCAATGCGCTGGTGGGATCGAAGGTTGCCATCGTCAGTCCCAAGGTGCAGACCACGCGCATGCCGGTGCGCGGCATCGCCATGGCGGGCGAGACCCAGATCGTGTTTGTCGACACGCCGGGCATCTTTCGTCCGCGCCGCCGGCTCGACCGCGCCATGGTGACCAGCGCCTGGGCGGGTGCGGAGGAAGCGGATGCGGTGCTCTTGATCGTGGATGCGGCCGACCTGACCGCCAATGCCAACAGTCCCGGCGCCCGCGACACCGCCGCGATTTTGGAAGGCCTGAAGAACGGCAAGGGCAAGAAACAGGCGCTGGTGCTGAACAAGATCGACGGCATGAAGCGCACCGATCTGTTGCCGCTGGTCGAGAAGTTCCATGCCGAGGGCGTCTTCGAGGATGTGTTCCTGGTCTCGGCCCTGAAAGGCGAGGGCGTGGGCGATGTGGCGCGCTGGGTGGCGGCGCGGATGCCGCAAGGCCCCTGGCTTTATCCGGAAGACCAGGCCGCCGATATTCCCTCGCGCCTTCTGGCCGCCGAGGTGACGCGCGAGAAAATCTATCTGCGCCTGCATGACGAGCTTCCTTATGCCAGCGCGGTGGAAACCGAAAATTGGGAAGAGCGCCGCGACGGTTCGGTCAAGATCGACCAGGTGATCTATGTCCAGCGCGAAGGCCAGAAGGCGATCGTGCTGGGCAAGGGCGGCGCCACCATCAAGATCATCGGCGGACTGGCGCGGGAGGAACTCGAAAGTCTGTTCGGGCGGCGTGTGCACCTCTTCCTGTTTGTGAAGGTGCGCGAGGATTGGGCCGAGAATAGCGAGCATTACAAGGAAATCGGACTGGATTTCCCCAAGGCGTGATCCGGATGCGCGTCTCGATCTGCCTTTGGCGCCAATGCGCGTGACGCGTTGGAATATGTCCCTAGAGCAAAAATGGTTTCAAACGGAATCGGGGCCCCTCACCCTTCGACAGTCGTTAGCGGCAGCGTAGTGCGACCAGTGTGAGGAAATAGGATAATCCTCATGCTGAGCTTGTCGAAGCATGAGGTCTGCGTGGTTACGTCTGAACGCAATTTGCTCTAGCATCCGGCCTGTGAAGCCGCGCGCTTTATCAATTCGATAAGCTCATAATTGTCCGGCGGTTTGCGCAAGATCGCCATCGCGCCAAGATTCTTGACCAGAACCTCCAGGTCCATATCGGTGCGGCCGCTGATGACGATGACGGGCGTCGTGATTCCGCGCGAGCGCAACAATTTCAACACGTCAATTCCGCTCATTT
>DATEIA010000161.1:0-4076 GCA_035279305.1 Rhizomicrobium sp. | reverse complement strand
CATCGAAACGGCCCGATTTGTAGGTGGCGGTGGAGGAATAGAAATCATAGCGGAAGCCGAACCGGTCCAGAAAGGCGCGCAGCCGCGCATTCATGTGATGGCCGAAACTCTCATGGGTGCCGAAGGGATCGGGGATCGCGGTCAGCGGCTTGCCCAGATTGGCCGCCAGCATTTCCGGCTGCGGCAGATTGTCAGGCACTTTGCGCAACCCGTCCATATCGTCGGAAAAGGCGATCAGATGGGTCGGGATATCGCTGATGGTCTCGAAGGCATGGCGCACCCAGCTGGTGCGCGCCACCTCGCCGAAGGTGCCGATATGCGGCAGGCCGGATGGGCCGTAACCGGTTTCAAACAGTATGGAATCCACCTTCTGTCCCGCTTTTTTGCGGGCCTGGGCGCGAGCCAGCAGCTTGCGGGCCTCTTCAAACGGCCAGGCCTTGGCGGCAAGCCCCTGTACGGCGGTTACTTTCACGGACGTCTTCACCTTTGGTTAAGGCCGATTTAAGCGTTTCGAAAGGGCGCGAAAGCTAAGCTTTGCCTGGAATTTGCGCAATGACCGACCAGCTCCCGCCCCCGGAAAAGCTTGGCGGCCCGGCATTCGCCGGCCGCATCGATATTCTATACGCGCTCGGCCGCCCCTACCTCTCCCTTCCCTTCGCGGTGCTGTGCGTCCCGGCGACCTTGATCGCGCGTCACACCCCCAGCGTCCTGCCCCTGATGCCGCTGCTTTTGCAGCTGGTGGTGGTGATCGCCGCCGAACGGCTCGCCACCGCCTATATGAGACGCGCGGGCGGAAGCGATCCGCATTTCTGGGCCCGGCGTTACACCTTCGTGTCGGCGATTTCCGGCGCCAGCTGGGGCGTGGCGTCGCTATTCTGGTTTGTGCCGGACTCCTTCCCCGCCCAGGCCTATCTGGCCATGGCCTTCCTGGGGATGACGGCAACGGAATTCATCGTCCGCGCGGCGCACCGCCCCGCCTATGTCGCCCACACCCTGTGCGCGCTGGGGCCGCTGGTCGGATTATTGCTCTGGCAGGGCGGCCTCTATGCCGAATGCAGCGCGGTTTTGATCGTCCTCTTCGCGATCGTCCTGATCAGCTACTGCCAAGGCATGGCGCGGTTGCTGGATGAAAGCATCCGCCTGCGCAACGAAAATGGCGAATTGGTCGTCCGCCTTAAAAACGAAAAAGAAGAAGCCATCCAGTCCCGCGAGGCCGCCGAGGAAAGCGCCAAGGCCAAATCCGTCTTCATCGCCAACATGTCCCATGAATTGCGCACGCCCTTGAACGCGCTGTTGGGCATGGCGCAGCTGCTCGAACGCGCCGATCTGCAACGACAGCAAAAGGACCATGTGAAGGTCATGCTGCAAGCGGGCCGCGGCCTGCAGACGCTGATCGAAGACGTCATCGCCCTGACCCGCGACAACGTCCAGCGGGACGACATGCACCGGTCGGATGACGAGGACTGCGATCCGGTGCAAGCGGCGCGCGTCGTGGCGCGGCTGCTTCAGCCCCGCGCCTGGCAGAAGCAGCTTCACCTTACGCTGAGCTTCGCGTCCGGCCTGCCGCGGGTGGCGGCGGACCCGCGCAAGGTGCGTCAGGTCCTGCTCAAGCTGGTGGACAATGCGCTGAAATTCACCGAACGGGGATTGGTGGATATTCGCCTGGACCCCGGCGATGACGGCAATTCGGTGCGCTTCTGCGTCTCCGACACCGGTCAAGGCATCGCGGCCGAGACGGCGCGGCTGCTGTTCGAGCCCTTCTCGCTGGGAGACGCGTCTTACGCCCGCAAGCAGCAAGGCGCGGGCCTGGGGCTTGCGGTGGCAAAGCGGGTGATCGAACAGGCCGGCGGCAGTATCGGTTTCGACAGCAAACCGGGGGAAGGCGCCCAATTCTTCTTCACCCTGCCGGTGTCGGGCCTGGCGCACAGCCCGGCCGACGCGCCGAACGAAAGCGAAGGCCCGGCCGTCCCGCCGGTTGGCCGTTCGTTGCTGCTGTACCTGCCGGTCACCGCCATCGCCGACGCCACCGCCCGGCTGCTGGAGCCTTTCGGTAACCGGGTGGTGCAGGCCGATACCCTGGCCGAGGCACAGGAATTGGCAAACCGCGAGCATTTCGACGCCATCGTCGCCAGCGCGGGCGACGCCGACATGCTGGCGGCCGCACCCGGCAACACCACGCCCTTGATCGCCATCCTGCTGCGGGGCGGCCGGGCGCCCGCCAGCACCACCAACCTGCTGCGCTGGCCGGTGGAGCCCGGACAATTGTACCGCGTGCTGGAACAGATATGCCAAACACCGAATCCCGGCGAGGCGGAAGCGGGCAGCGCCATCGATCCCGTGGCCTTCAACGCACTGGAAAAATCGGTGGGTACCAAGGCGCTGGTGGAAATCCTGCAATGCTACAATACGACCGCCGAGCAACTGACCAACGGCTTGTCGCAAGCCTGCGCTGACGAGCAATGGGACGAGGCGGCGCGGCTGGCGCAGGATATTATCGGCGCGGCCGGCGGATTGGGCTTGTCGGCGATCGCCCAGGCGGCCCGTGACTTCGCGCGCAAGACCCGCGAGGGCGAGGATCGCCACGCATTGCGCAATGCCGCCCAGACGATCGTGGGCGAGCATCTGCGCACGCGGCGGGCATTGGTGCATCTCTATCCGGAGGTGGCTTAGTTCAATTACCCCCATCCGTCACAGCTCAGGTCGCCTGCGGCGACACTTCGCTGTGACACCTTCCCCCTCCAGCGGCTTCGCCGCGAGGGGGAAGGGAGCTGTCGGATGCTGCTGGTCGCTCCGCGGAATGCGTCGCTCGAGATTACTGGATACCCCATAAAAACTTGCGCCTTGGAAGTTGCGCTTGCGCCCTTCAATATCGCGCGCCCATGGAATCGCTTTCAAACCTGATTGCTCTTGTTCCGGCTCCGCCCGGAGCGGCGATCGCGCGCGCCGGCGGCGATGCCGAGCGGATAGAATTGCGCGATGCGCGCGCCTTGTTTGAGAGCGGCGATGTCCTGGTGGCACATGCCGGTTTTGCCGCCGGACGGCTGGGCAGCCGCGCCCATGTAATGCTGTTTGACGTGCTGGAACTGTTCGCCTTTGTGCGGCCCGGCCTGCCCTTTGTGCCCAGCGCGCTGGGATTGGCGCGGGCACTGGGGCTGGCGATACCGCGCACACCGGAGCAATGTGCCGCATCGCTGCACGCCATTGCCGCGCGCTTGCTGGAGGAAGTGGCGTGCTGGCCGCCGGATGTGCGTACCGCCCTGGCGCCGCTGGTGGGCACGCTGGAGCGTGCGGGCTGGCGCTGGGCGCCGTTGCTGAAGGTGCATGTGGGTGAGGTTCCCCACGGCTCGCCCATTGCCGGGCTGGAAGCCTGGCGCGGCCTGCCGCAATGGGAAGATGAAGCACCGGTGGGCGATCCCGGCTCGCTGGGCCTGGAGCCGCAGGAAGTCCGTGCCCGCCTGGCCAGCATGGTGGGGGTGATGCGCCCGCAACAAGCCGGCTATGCCGAAGCCGCGACCTATGCCTTCGGGCCGCGCGAACAGGCTGGCAGCCCGCGCGTGGCGCTGGTGGAAGCGGGGACCGGCACCGGCAAGACCTTGGGCTATCTGGCGCCCGCGAGCGTTTGGGCCGAGAAAAACGGTCCCGGCCTGTGGATTTCGACCTATACCCGCAACCTGCAACGCCAGATCGTGCAGGAGATCGCGCATCTGTGGCCGGACCCGGTCGAACGCGCCGAAAAGGCGGTGGTGCGCAAGGGGCGTGAGAATTATCTCTGCCTGCTGAATTTCGAAGAAGCGGCGAAGCGAACCGCGCTGGCGCCGGGACAGCGCACCGTGGCGCTGGCACTGATCGCGCGCTGGGTTTCCTCCCACACTGACGGCGACCTGTCCGGCCTGGGCTTTCCCGCCTTTCTGGCCGCCGCCATGCCGCTGTCCACTGTCACCGACCGGCGCGGCGAATGCATCTATGCCGCCTGCCCGCATTACCGCGTCTGTTTCATCGAGCGCGCCATCCGCCGCGCCCGCCATGCCAGCATCGTCGTCGCCAATCATGCCCTGGTGATCGCGCAAGCCTCGCAG
>DATEIA010000160.1:0-8245 GCA_035279305.1 Rhizomicrobium sp. | reverse complement strand
CATTGGAAAGTTTCGATATTTCCAGGGTCATGACGTCAGTCTAGAGAAGATGAACCGCTTTATCAAAGCCGGGTCGTTGGCCAGACTCTCCAGCCTTTCGGGCAGGTTTTTCAGCCCGGAAAGCCGTTTGGGCTCGGGCGGCGAGGCACCGATGGCTTCGCGCACGGCCTGGGGGAATTTCGCCGGATGGGCGGTGGACAGGATCACCAGCGGCGCGAGCGGTTTGGGATGTTGCAGCGGGCCCATCCGCATCGCGGCAGCGACCCCCACGGCGGTATGCGGATCGATGATGCGTCCCGTGAGTTTGTGGACCGCGGCGATGGCGGCGCGGGTCTGGCTGTCGTCGCTGGCGAAAGCGCTGTAGCGTCCGCGAAGTTCGGACAGGATGCTCGCGGGCAGTTCCAATTTCCGGGTCCTGGCGAAATCGCTCATCGCCGCCGCCGTCCAGTCGGCGTCGCGCCCGCAACCCTCGAACAAGGCGCGCTCGAAATTTGATGCCACCTGGATATCCATCGACGGACTGAGGGTGGCGTGGCTCACGCCGCTGGCATAGACACCCTCGTTCAAGGCCCGCGCCATGATGTCATTGGCATTGGTGGCGATCACCAGCCGCGCCACATCCAGGCCCATGCGGCTGGCCGCCTCGCCCGCGAAAATATCGCCGAAATTGCCGGTGGGCACCACAAAGGTCGCGGGCGAGCCAAGCTGTGCCGTCGCCGTGAAGTAATAGACGCATTGCGCCGCGATACGGGCGAAGTTGATGGAATTGACGGCCGTCAACCCGACTTTGCCGGCGAACCCGGTATCGGAAAATAAGCTCTTCACGATGCTCTGGGCGTCGTCGAAGCTGCCTTCCAGCGCGATATTGTGGACATTGGCATGGGCGCTGGTGGTCATCTGCAGACGCTGCACCTCGCTGACCCTGCCCTTGGGATGCATCACAAAGACATCGATATTGGGCAACCCGCCCAGCGCCGCGATGGCGGCGGAGCCGGTATCGCCGCTGGTCGCGGCGACGATGGTGGCGCGCCCGCCGCGCCTGGCCAGCGCACGGCTGAACAATTGTCCCAGAACCTGCAGCGCAATGTCCTTAAAGGCGAGCGTGGGGCCGTGAAACAGCTCCAGCAGATAGCGCCCCTCGCCGATTTCGGTCAGGGGCGCGATGCCGGGGGCGTCGAAATCGGCATAGGCGGAGGTGATCGCGTCGCGCAGTTCGGCGTCCGAGAAGGAGTCTTGGGTGAAACGCGACAGGATCTGGAAAGCCACATCCTGGTAACGCAGGCCTTTGAAGCCAGCGATCTCCGCTGCCGTAAACTGCGGCCAGCTCTCGGGCAGATACAGGCCACCGTCCGGCGCCAATCCGGCCAACAGCACATCGGAAAAGGAAGCGGGGGGCGCCGCGCCCCGGGTGGAAATGAATTTCATGGCGGGGTTATAGGGCCCTCGTCCGGCCCAAACCACCCTGACAGAAGCCTAACAGGGGCCTATTTCAGGGCGATCCGGCCTTTGGAAATATGGTAGGCCAGCCAAACACCTAGCAGGCACAGGGCCAGGCCGAACCAAGTCACGGCATAGGAAAGATGCTGGTTGCGGAAGCTGACCATGGTCTGCCCGCCCCTGGGCCAGCCGCCGGGATTGCGGGCGCTATCGGCCTCGATCACCACCGGGGCGGCTAGGCGTAGATGATCGGCGGCGGCGATGGCCGCAAGATCGCGGGCAAACCAGATGCGCTTTTCTGTGTCGGGCGGCGGCGTGAAGGCGCCGGGCGGGTCGGGCACCCGCCACACCCCGGTGACATGCACTTGCCCGTCCACATTGCCGCTCGCGCGGGTGGCGGGATTGAGCTTTTCCTTCGGCACCTCGCCCCGGTCCACCATCACCACCCTGCCACCACCGGCCGTGAACTGGGTCAGCACATGATAGACGGCGGCGCCCCGGTCGGTGGTGAAGACATAGGCCTCGCGCGCGTGATCGAAGCGGCCATTGAGGGTCACGCGGCGATACTGCGCCTCGTCCTGGTTCATCACCAATATTTCGTCCAACGAAACCGGCGCCGCCGCCATATGGCTGTTCACGGTGGCGATCAGCGTCCGCTTCCATTGCAAGCGTTCGAGCTGCCACATGCCCAGCCCGCACAGCACGGCAAACAGCAGGCCACAGGCAACAGTGAGGCCGGGATAGGGACGGAAGGTCATTCGACCCTACCCTCACCTGCCTTGTGCTTGTATTGCAGCACCAACAGCGCCGATTTGGACAGGCGCAGGAAGATCGCGGTCAAAAGACAGATCAGCGGCAGCCACAACAGAGCATGGACCCAAAGCGGCGGAAACCAGGTGAACTCCACCCACAGCGCCAAGCCGCAAACAATCGCGCCCACGATCAGGATGCCGAACACCATGGGCCCATCGCCGGCATCGAACATGGCGTAGTCCAGGGCGCAGGAAGAACATTCCTTCTTCAGCGCGATATAGCCGGAAAACAGCGGCCCCCGCCCGCAGCGCGGACAGAGGCCGAGAAAAATGGCTTTGGCGGTATTGGGAGCTTCTACCGACATGGCTGGCGACGGATTTTGTTCGTCCGAGCAGGAGCGCCTAGCGACGTGTACAAGACGTACACGAGCGACGGCGCGACGAACTCGGCGGACAAAAGACTAGCCAGCAGAAACGGCGCCTTCGCCCCAGACGTAAATACAAGCGAACAAAAATAGCCACACCACGTCGACGAAGTGCCAGTACCAGGCCGCCGCCTCGAAGCCGAAATGGCGGGTGGGGGTGAACTGGCCGGCCATGGCGCGGAACAAGCACACGGTCAGGAAGATGGTTCCGATGATGACATGGAAGCCGTGGAAACCCGTCGCCATGAAGAAGGTCGAGCCGTAAATGGCCTCGAGGTTGCCGGCACCCGCCGCCAACGCCGCATGGGCGGTGCCTTCGGCGAAGGGCTGCGGCGTCAGATGATTGAAGCCGAAGGTGAAGGGCGCATGGATATATTCATAGACCTGGATGCAGGTGAAGCTGAAGCCCAGCAGCACGGTGAGGATCAGCCCCTGCACCGCGCCGCGTCTGTCGCCGGTCTGGATGGCATGGTGCGCCCAAGTCACCGTGGTGCCCGAGGTCAGCAGGATCAGGGTGTTGAGCAGCGGGAAGTGCCAGGGATCCAGGGTGACGATGCCCGCCGGCGGCCAAGCCGAGACGCCGACATCATTGTGGAAAATGGCGGTGTTGAAATAGGCCCAGAACCAGGCGACGAAGAACATCACTTCCGAAGCGATGAACAGCAGCATGCCGTAGCGCAGATGCAGCTTCACCACCGGGGTATGATTGCCCAGCACGACGGATTCCTTGATCACATCGCGCCACCAGCCGGCCATGGTGTAAAGCACCAGCGCCAGACCGATCAGGAAAATCCAGGGCTGTCCGTTCACCGGCAAGCCGAAGAAGCCGGTGTAATCCTTGTTCATCCAGAACACGGCGCCCAACAGCATGGTGAAACCGCCGATCGAGCCGACCAGCGGCCAGGGGCTGGGGTCCACCAGGTGATAATCGTGCTTCACATCGCTGCTCATAGGTCTAGCCCCTCTAGTGGCCGGGAAGTTCGTGCCATTGCACGATGGACATCAGGTAAAACAAGATAACGACACCGCCCAGGACCAGCCCCAGTGCGATGTTGCGTTTGCGGCGCGCGCGGTCTGCATTGTCATCCCTCACGGCCACAGCGTCAAAGACAGAGCAGGAAGCCCGATCAGTCTCTCAACGATCAACGACGCGAACAGCGCCGTCATATAGAACAGCGACACACCGAACAGGCGATGCGCGGCAGGTTCCTTGACCGCATCCGTCTCGCGATAGGTGGCGATGGCTTCCCACAGGAACCACAGACCGATGCCGGCGGAAGCCGCCAGGTACAGCGCACCGCCGATATGCAGCAGCGCCGGCGCCACGCCCAGCGGCACCAGAACCATTGTGTAGAGCAGAATCTGGAAACGGGTATGGGGCTTGCCTTTGACCACGGGCAGCATCGGCACGCCGGCCCGGGCGTAATCCTGGGAGCGCCACAGCGACAGCGCCCAGAAATGCGGCGGCGTCCACATGAAAATGATCGCCACCAGCAGCAGCGGCGCCCAGCTGAGATCGCCCGTCACCGAGGCCCAGCCGATCGCCGGCGGCAGCGCGCCGGAAAGCCCGCCGATCACGATGTTCTGCGGCGTGCGGCGCTTGAGTCCCAGGGTATAGACCAGGACATAGAAGAGAATCGTGAAAGCCAGCAGGCCGGCGGCCAGGAAGTTCACGAACAGACCCATCACCGCGACCGAGGCCACCGACAGGGTCCAGCCGAAAGCCAGCGCGTCCTCGCGCGCCACATATCCCATCGGAATGGGACGGGTGGCGGTGCGGCTCATCAAACGGTCGATGTCGCTGTCATAGGCCATGTTGAGACAGCCCGAGGCACCCGCCGCCACCGCGATGCAAAGCAGCGCGGTAAAGGCGGTCAGCGGATGCAGCGATCCCGGCGCCGTCACGATCCCGGCCAGCCCGGTGAACACCACCAGCGACATCACGCGCGGCTTCAGCAGCGCGAAGAAATCGCCGACGGTGGTGACACGGGGATAGGCCAGTGAAAGTGACATGGCTTACTTAATCCGCGGAAGCTCGTTGAACTGGTGGAAGGGCGGCGGCGAAGGCAGCGTCCATTCCAGGGTGGTGGCGCCCACGCCCCAGGGATTGTCCGCGGCCTTGCGCTTCTTCATGAAGGCTTCCAGGCACATGAACAGGAACACAATCACGCCGAAGCCGGCGATAAAGGCGCCGATCGAGGCGACTTCGTTCCAGCCCGCGAACGCATCTGGATAGTCGACATAGCGGCGCGGCATGCCCTGCAGGCCCAGGAAGTGCATGGGGAAGAAGGCCAGGTTCACGCCCACAAAGGTGATCCAGAAGTGCAGCTTGCCCAGCATCTCGCAGTACATGTAGCCGGTGATCTTCGGGAACCAGAAATAGAAGCCCGCGAAGATGGCGAACACCGCGCCCAGCGACAGCACGTAATGGAAGTGCGCCACCACGTAATAGGTGTCCTGCAGCACGACATCGACGCCGGCATTGGCCAGCACCACGCCGGTGACGCCGCCCACGGTGAACAGGAAGACGAATCCGATCGCCCACAGCATCGGGGTTTTGAACTCGATCGAGCCGCCCCACATGGTCGCGATCCAGGAGAACACCTTGATGCCGGTAGGCACCGCGATGACCATGGTGGCGAAGACGAAATAGGCCTTGGTATCGACGGACAAGCCCACCGTGTACATATGGTGCGCCCAGACCAAAAAGCCGATGAAGCCGATGGCGACCATGGCATAGGCCATGCCCAGATAGCCGAAGATCGGACGCTTGGAAAAACAGCCGATAATGTGGCTGATCATGCCGAAGCCCGGCAAAATCAAGATGTACACTTCCGGATGTCCGAAGAACCAGAACAGATGCTGGTAGAGGATCGGATCGCCGCCGCCGGCCGGATTGAAGAAGGACGTGCCGAAGTGGCGGTCGGTGAGCAGCATGGTGATGGCGCCCGCCAGGACCGGCAGCGACAGCAAGAGCAGGAACACCGTCACCAGGATCGACCAGACAAACAGCGGCATCTTGTGCAGGGTCATGCCCGGCGCGCGCATATTGAAGATGGTGGTGATGAAGTTGATGGCACCCAGGATCGAGGAGGCGCCCGCGATGTGCAGCGAGAAGATCGCCAAGTCCATCGCCGGTCCCGGCGAATAGGTCGAGGAAAGCGGCGCATAGATGGTCCAGCCGCCGCCGACGCCCAGACCGGCCGAGTCGCCTTCCACGAACATGGACATCACCAACAGAGCGAAGCTGAAGGGGAGCAGCCAGAAGGAGATGTTGTTCATGCGCGGGAAGGCCATGTCCGGCGCCCCGATCATCAAGGGCACCAGCCAGTTGCCGAAACCGCCGATCATGGCGGGCATGATCATGAAGAACACCATCACCAGGCCGTGGCCGGTGACGAAGACGTTGAAGGAATGGGCGGCATGTTCTTCGCCGAACATGGCGGTGAAGACCTGCAGGCCGGGATACATCAGCTCGGCGCGCATCATCATGGAGAAGAATCCGCCGATGCAGCCCGCCACCACCGCGAACACCAGATACATGGTGCCGATGTCCTTGTGGTTGGTGGAATAGACGAAGCGGCGCCAGCCGGTGGGATGGTGGGCATGGTCTCCGCCGTGATGGGCGTCGTCTTTGTGAGCGTCGAAGGTGGTTGTCATGAAGGGTTTTCCTATTTCGACGCGACGCGGGTGGCGCCGGTTTCAAGCGCGGCGAACTTCTTCTTGGCCTCGGCGAGCCAGGCGGCATATTCGGCGTCACTCACCACATGCAGTTCGATGGGCATATAGGCGTGGCGGGCGCCGCACAGTTCCGAACACTGGCCGTAGAACACGCCGGTCTTGGTGGGTTTGAACCAAGTGTGGTTGGTGCGACCGGGCACCGCGTCCATCTTCACGCCCATCTCAGGCATCGCCCAGCTATGGATCACGTCGGCGCCGACGGTATCGACCTGGACGACCTTGCCCACCGGAACATAGATGGGATTGTCGGTGCCCAGCAGGCGCGGCTTGCCCGCCTTCTTCGCATCGGCATCGGACAGCCCCAGCGAGTCATAGGTGAAGCCGGCGGCCGAGCCGGGATATTCATAGGTCCAGAACCACTGCTTGCCGATCGCCTTGATCGTCACATCGGGCTTGGGGATGGTCGCTTCCAGATAGAGCAGCTTGAAGGATGGGATCGCGATCACCACCAGGACGATCACCGGGATCAAGGTCCAGGCCACTTCCAGCAACGTGTTGTGATGCACCTTGGACGGCACGGCATTGGCGCCGGCGCGATACTTGATGACGATCCACACCAGCAGCGCCAGCACGAACAGGCAGACCGCCACGCAGATCCAGAACAATTCGGTATGGAACGTCTCGATCTGTTCCATCACCGGCGAGGCGGCAGCCTGGAAACTCGTGCCCCAATTCTTGGGTAGGGCCGCCGCCGGATGCGCCGCAAAGGCCAGGAGGGCGGCCGTGGCCGCGCCGATGCCGGTTTTCCGCAAAAACATGGATACGACCTCGCAAATGCCGGGACGGTGAAATCCCGCCCTTTTTCAGATTCTTGGCGGGGATTTAGAGGGGTTAAGCCCTTAAAGTCATTGCGACCTTATGGCACGGTCCATGCCCCCTCCAAGGGACATGGACGACGGGGCTCGGCCTTTTTCCTTCCGCCGCTTGCCGGAACCGCCGCGACCCCCGATATCTAGGGGCAAAAGGCATGCGGTGCGGGGCTTTTTGCCGCTGCACACAAACCCGGAGACGCTCATGGCCGACCACGATCTTTTCTTCGCCCGAACCGGGATGGACCGGGGCCGGGTCCAGCAGACCGTGGATCAGGCGCTGAAAGGTTCGGACGACGGGGAATTGTACCTGGAATATAGCCAGTCCGAATCGTTCAGCTTCGACGACAACCGGCTGAAGGCCGCCACCTTCGACACCAGCCAAGGCTTTGGCCTGCGCGCCGTGGCGGGGGAAGCCACCGGCTATGCCCATGCCAGTGAAATATCCGAGGACGCCATCAAGCGCGCCGCCAGCACCGTGCGCGCGGTTTCCCAGGGCTACAGCGGCGTGGCGCACGCGCCGCCCGCGCGCAGCAACGTCAAGCTCTATACCGACATCGATCCGCTCCAGACGGCGGGCTTCGAAAAGAAGGTGAAGCTGCTGGAGGAGATGAACGCCTATGCGAGAGCAAAGGACAACCGCGTGCGCCAGGTCTCGGCCGGCCTGTCGGGAGAATGGCAGCGCATCGAGATCCTGCGCGCCGGCGGCGAACACTATTCCGACATCCGTCCCCTGGTCCGGCTGAATGTTTCGGTGGTGGTGGAAGAGAATGGCCGCCAGGAGAGCGGAAGTTTCGGTGGCGGCGGCCGCGGCGGCTATGAGACCTATCTCGATCCCACCTATTGGCAGGGCGCCATCGACGAGGCGCTGCGCCAGGCCCTGGTCAACCTGACCTCCATTCCCGCGCCCGCGGGAGAAATGACCGTGGTGCTGGGCCCGGGCTGGCCCGGCATCCTGCTGCATGAAGCCATCGGTCATGGGCTGGAAGGCGATTTCAACCGCAAGAAGACATCGGCCTTCGCGGGCCTGTTGGGAGAACGCGTTGCGGCACCGGGCGTGACGGTGGTGGATGACGGCACC
>DATEIA010000159.1:0-7718 GCA_035279305.1 Rhizomicrobium sp. | reverse complement strand
CCGCAAGGCACGCTGGCGGAGCGCATCCGGGCCGGCGGCGCGGGCATTCCGGCCTTCTACACCCGCACCGGGGTGGGCACCGTGGTGGCCGAGGGCAAGCCCACCGAAATGTTCGACGGCTTGACCTATGTGCGCGAGAGCTGGCTGCGCGCCGATCTTGCCATCGTCAAGGCCTGGAAGGGCGATACCGAAGGCAACCTGATCTACCGCAAGACCGCGCGCAATTTCAATCCGATGATGGCGACGGCGGGCAAGCTCACTATCGCGGAAGTCGAGGAACTGGTCGAACCGGGCCAGCTCGATCCCGACCAAATTCACACGCCGGGGATTTTCGTGCAGCGGATATTGCAGGGACGCGATTATAAAAAACCGATTGAGCGGGTGACGACACGCCCGCGCCCGGGAGCGGTGTAATGGCCTGGAGCCGTGAAGACATCGCCGCCCGCGCCGCCCATGAATTGAAAGACGGGTTCTATGTCAATCTGGGCATCGGCATTCCCACGCTGGTGGCGAATTACATTCCGCCGGGCTTGAAAGTCACCTTGCAGAGCGAGAATGGCATGCTGGGCATGGGCCCCTTCCCCTATCCGGGCGAGGAAGACCCCGACCTGATCAATGCCGGCAAGCAGACTATCACCGAATTGCCGACCACCAGCTATTTCTCCTCGGCCGACAGTTTCGCGATGATCCGCGGCGGCCATATCGACCTGTCGGTGCTGGGCGCGATGGAAGTGTCGGAAGACGGCGACATCGCCAACTGGATGATTCCCGGCAAGATGATCAAGGGCATGGGCGGCGCCATGGACCTGGTGGCCGGCGTCAAGAGGATCGTGGTGGTGATGGAACACACCAACAAGGCGGGCGAATCCAAGATTCTCGAGAAATGCACCCTGCCGCTGACCGGCACGCAATGCGTGGACATGATCATCAGCGATCTTTGCGTCTTCACTCTGGAACGCGGCAAATCCGGCCTGATCCTGGTGGAACTGGCGCCGGGCGTGACGCTGGACGAAGTGGCCGCGAAAACAGAAGCAAAATTCACCAGCGCGCTTTAACCCGGCTGATAAGCCGCCTTTGGCGGCATCGTCGACAGACTGCTGTTTCGAAGAATGGAATTCAAGCGCGGACCACACGCGCTTGCCAGCTCGGCCCCGCGCTTGTCATCACTTTTGCCAGAGCAATCCGGTCGTCCGGACCCAGTACGCCCAGCTCGACGCCGCGGTCCGGCAGGATGATGGTCGTGCGGCCATGCTCTATGACGAGCACCATGGCGCCGCGGTCGATATTGCGGGCGGATTTCTCCAGAAGTTGCGAATAATAGGGCTCCCGGCGCCAGGGGCGATCGGTGCCAGGATCGACATGAACCGCCAAGGCGTCTTTTCTCGACGCCAGAACCATCTTGCATTTGTCCGGCTTCCATTCCGGGCCCATGGTGGGATCGATAAGCCAATGGCAGGAGAAGTCGCGGCAGGACTGCGGCCGGTCAGGATAGATGCTGCACCCCTGCCCGCGCGCAAAGTGGGGACACCAGACATCCTTCGGCTTGCCCAGTTCCGGGATCACCATGGTCTTGCAGCAGAGTGAACAATCCCCGCATTGCTTGCCGGGCGCCGCCATTCGCGGACCGCTATTTCACCGGCGCACCGTCGATCGTCGCCGAACCCGTGCCGCTGCATCCCGTCGCGCCATAGCGGACGAATTTCTGGATGCGCTTTCCATTGTCGACTTCCGCCGTATAGATGTTGCCCTTGCTGTCCAGACTGACCTGATGCAGCCAATGGAATTGGCCGGCGTTGCGGCCCGAGCGTCCCAACCGGCCCAGCTCCTGCAAATTTCTGCGATTGATCACATAGATGGTCGTATTGGTATTGTCGCCGACATAGAGACAGCTCTGCGCCTTGTCCCGGGAGAAGCTCAGCGACACCGCGGTGCCCGGCAAGAGGGGATTGGTCTCGGTCTTGGGGCTGATCCATTGTTCCGCGACATAGCCGCATTTGCCCGCCTCGCCCTTCGGGTTGCTGCAAGGCTTGCCCAGCGCCGGATCGTTCTTGTCGAATACCTGGATGCGGTCATTGCCGCGGTCGCAGACATAGATTTTCCCATCCTCGGCGATCTTCACGCAATGAACCGGCGTGCGGAAGAAGGCCGGGCGTTTATTGCCTTTCATCGAATCCGCGATCCAGAGGCCCGCCGCCTTCGCAGCGGCATCGTCCACGGGATTGTTGCCATAGGCGCCGAAATGGCCGATATATTTGCCGGTATCGGCATCCACGATCAGCACCCGGCGATTGCCGTAACCGTCGGCGACATAAAGACGGTTGGTCTTGGGATCCACCGCCATGTCGGCAGGCAGATACAGCAAGGGCGTGCCGTTGATGCCGCCATTGGTATCATTGCTGGCGGGACCGGAGGGCGTGCCGCCGATACGCATCTTGAAGTTGCCGTCCCTGTCGAACTTCAGGATAAAACCGTCGCCGCCGTCCTTATGGGTAGTCCAGGCGGATTCGGGATCGATGGGGGTCGCGCCATTGCCCGCGATCCAGACATTGTCGTTATGGTCGACATACATGCCGTGCTCGCGATTGGGCCAGATGCAACCATCCGCCGCCTTGCAATGGCTTTCCAGCCAGCCCGGATCGGTGGGGCCGCCCCAAGCGCGCAGCAATTTTCCGTTTGAATCGAACTCCATCACCGCGGGGGCGGCATTGCAGCAATCCCCGATCGGGCCGTTGGGACGGTCAAAGCCCAGGCCATTCTTGCCGCCGGAGCCGCCGCGGGTTTCCAGCGCGGCTTCCGCATTGGTCATGGCGCGGGGACGGTGGATGATCCAGATATGATCGTGCCGATCCACATAAAGCCCGCCGATCTGATCCAGCAGCCAGCTGTGAGGCAAGGGCTGGGGCCAGCCGGCATCGACGACGAAACTGGGCGCAACGCCCGTGGCGGCTTTGTTGTAGACGCCGGTATTGGCATAGAGCCGGTCCAGGATGGACTGATCTTTCTTCACCGCGTCGGCGGCCAGCGCCGTACCGGATGCCAGCATCACTGCCAGCAGAATCGCAACTCTGCGCATTTCCATTTCCTTATATGCTAAAATCAATCCTGCGGGACTTCGATCACCTTCAGCCGCTTGGGCGCCTTGCCGACCTTGATGCGGGCAATTTCCTTTTCGCCCTTGATGTCCATGATCGAGGTGTCGTCGGTGTCGGCATTGCTCACGGCGGCATATTTTCCGTCATGGGACATGCTGATCCAGTTGGGGCATTCGCCAACCGCCATTTTCTTGCCGAGCTTCTTGCTGGCAACGTCATAGACATAGACACTGGCGTCGGACACTGAGGTGATCCAGATTTTCTTACCGTCCGGTGTCAAAGTGATGCCATGCACCGGCGTGTTGGGTGGCTCCACCCGGCAGTTCATCCAGGGCATGGTGGGCAGCGCGATCTGCGACATGGTCTTGTTGACCAGATCTATGGTGGCCATGCCATGCAGCCCGCTGAGCGCAGTATACAACGTCTTCTCGTCGGCGGTAACGATAAAGGGACGCGGATCGCCGGCGACCTTCACATAGTCTGTATACTCCATCTTGGTCAGGTCAATGCGATTGATGCGGGACGCATCGCGCTCCTCGCAATAGACGATGGTGTTGCTGCCGCCTTCGGGCGTGAAGCAATTGTGGGGATGGCGCAGTGCCAGGGTCTTGACGATTTTCTTCGACGTCAAGTCAATGATGACGGCGCTGTTGGCGGGCGCCAGCAGCGGCACCACCACATAATGGCCATCCGCGGTGACAGCGCATTCATTGGGCCGGCCCGGCAGTTGGATCGTCTCGGCAATGGTGTTGGTCTTGGTGTCGAGAACCTGAAGCGTATTGTTGGATTCGATGGTCACGAAGGCTTTGCGGCCATCGCCTTGGGCGCAGATGCCGTGAACCAGGGCGCCCACCTTCAGGGTAGAAATGACCTTCTGGGTGGCCAGATCAATGATGGTGATATCGTCGCCCTGACTGTTGCCGACATAAAGGATGGAACGCGTGGCCGCGTCAGCCTCGCCAATTCCAAACGATGCCGCCAGCAGCACGGCCAGCGTCAATAGCTTGAATTTCCGCACGGTTCCCTCCCGGTATTTCTCCTTACTTAGCCGAAGCACGGGAAACAGGCCAGCGGTTCGGCTTTTGTGCTGCGCTGCCGCAAGAAACTTTTGCGGTCCTTCTTGCAGGCGCTGCGCCGGCACCTTGCGGATACTCCTCGTTCTTGCCTCACGCCTGCAGCAGGACCGTGGATTTTCGGCCCGGCTATCGCCCGGGACGGGTTTTCGTTAGGCTCCCGCAAAGCAGCAAAGGCGGCGCATGTTTGGTCTCAGTGTCTGGCATATCGTCATCCTGGCGGTCATCGGGTTCCTGCTGTTCGGCGGCCGGCTTTCCGACCTGATGGGCGCGGCAGGCAAGAGCCTCAGGCCGGAAGATGTAACGATGATCGGCAGCCGGTTCATGCCACCGTTTTTGCAGCGGATTGTGCGGATGTTGTTTAAGTAAAGGCGAGGGCGCGACCCAACGGATGCAAGCGCCGCCGTTTATGATGGTACAGTTGGGTGGGCTTGAACCACCGACCTCCGGATCCACAATCCGGCGCTCTAACCAACTGAGCTACAACTGCACACACGGCCTCGCGGCCAAACATCTGAGCCCTTACCCGGCGCTCTCCCCGGGGCGCGCTTGGCGGCGCGCCCGTCCTCGGCAAGTGCCTCGGACCCAACTGAGCTACAACTGCACACACGGCCTTACGGCCAACTCTCGAGCCCTTGTCCGGCGCTCTCCCCGGGGCGCGCTTGGCTGCGCGCCCGTCCTCGGCAAAGCCTCGGACCCAACTGAGCTACAACTGCACACACAGCCCTTTGGCCAAGGACCGGCGTTCTATGGGCCGCCACCAGCAAAAGCAAGGGTTTAGGCTGGCACAAACCGGGGGAATTGGCCATTTCGGCGCGATACGGCGCTTGCCATCCGCTGTACCTTTCTTTGCGCATTGCTAGTCTGGCGCCCATGACGTTGCGGCGCCGCGTTCTTTTTGGCCTGGCATTCCTGCTGATCGCTCTGATCGGGGTTCTTTATCTGACCACCCGTCCGGCGCCTATTTTGACGGTGATGACCTGGCCCGGCGCCTATGGCCGGGCCCAGGCCAGCGCCCAGATGCGCCCCTATGGCGCGGAAAAAGATGTCGATGTGCGCCTGTCGCTGTGGGACGGCGACTTGGCCGAGATCAGGGCGATGGTGAGCAGGCGCCAATTCAAGGCCGATGTGATCGACTTCGAACTGCCCGCCGCCGTCCAGGCCTGCCAAGAGGGTCTGCTGGAAAAAATCGATGCCGCCGCCCTGCCGCCGGGCGCCGACGGAACCCCCGCCGCCCGCGATTTCGTGGCCGGCGCCATCGGCCCCTGCTGGGTGGGCAGCATGGTCTATTCCCAGGTGATGATTTTCTCGCCCCGTCTCAAACGGGCACCCAGGAGTTTGGCGGATTTTTTCGACACCAGGAAATTTCGCGGCCGGCGCGCCCTGAGCCGCGCCAGTGCCAAATTCAATCTGGAAATGGCCCTGTTGGCCGACGGCGTTCCCGCAACCGAAATCTACAAGAGTCTAGACACGCCCGAAGGCATGGATCGTGCCTTTGCCAAATTGAAGGCGCTGCACCCGATCTGGGCGCATGACAGTAGGGACGCCCTGCATTGGGTGCGGAACGGCCAAGCCATCATGGCCACCGCGTTGAATGGCGACGTGCATGCCGACAAGGACTTCACGCCTGGTGTGATCTGGGACCACCAGCTCTATGAATTGGACGTCTTCGCGATTCCCGCCGACAACCCCAACAAGCAGCGGGCGCTGGATTTCATCGTCTTCGCCACCGGCAGCGGCCCGCTGGCGGGTGTCGCCAACTGGACCGGTTTCGGCCCAGCACGGCGATCCGCCATTGCCTTGGTCAAGACCAATCCCGAATTGGGCACGGCCATGCGGCCCTTGCTGCCCACCGCGCCGGAGAATTTCGGGCACGCCTTTGCGGTCGATGACGGCTGGTGGCTGACACATGGACCGGCCATCGCGTCGCGTTGGCGGGAGTTCGTCTCGCAATGATGGCTTACGCCCTGCGCCGCTTCCTGGGCGCTATCCCGACCCTGTTCGTGATCGTCACCCTGGCCTTTTTCATGATGCGCGCCGCGCCGGGCGGCCCGTTCGACAGCCAGCGTCGCCTGCCGCCGGAAGTCGAACGCAACGTCAAGGCCGCCTACAACCTGGATAAGCCGCTGACCCAGCAATATCTGATCTATCTGGGCAAGCTGGCGCAGGGCGATTTGGGTCCGTCCTACAAGAACAAGGATTTCACGGTGGCGCAGTTGATCGGCACCGGCCTGCCGGTGAGCGCGCGGCTGGGACTGACCGCCATGGCGCTGGCGCTGCTGCTGGGCAGCTTTCTGGGCATTGTGGCGGCGCTGAAACAGAACCGGTGGCAGGATTATTCGGTGATGAGCGTGGCGATGCTGGGCATCACCATTCCCACCTTTGTCACCGCGCCGCTTTTGACCCTGGTGTTTGGAATCTACGGCGTCACCTTGTTCGGTCACGATCTGTCCCTGCCGGTGGGCGGCTGGAACGGCGGGGCCTGGCGCAACATGATCCTGCCGGTGATCGTGCTGGCGCTGCCGCAGACGGCAATCGTGGCACGGATGATGCGCGGCGCGATGGTGGAAGTGCTGCGCGCCAACTATATCCGCACCGCCCGCGCCAAAGGGCTGCCGGTGCGGCGCATCGTGCTGGGCCATGCCTTGCGTGCCGCCGCCTTGCCGCTGGTGTCGTATCTGGGACCGGCCTTGGCTGCCATTCTCACCGGCTCGCTGATCGTGGAGCAGATATTCGGCTTGCCGGGCATCGGCCGCTATTTCGTGCAAGGCGCCTTGAACCGCGACTATACCCTGGTGCTGGGTGTGGTGGTCTGTTACGCCGCCTTGATCATCCTGCTGAATTTCCTGGCCGACATGATGGTGGCTTGGCTTGACCCGCGTGTGAGGCTGACGTGATAGCGACAGGCCAAACGCTGAAAGCGGTGGAAGAGGTCAAGGGCCGCAGCTTGTGGGTGGATGCGCGCCGCCGTCTGCTGAAGAACCGCGCCGCAATGGCAGGTATCGTTATCCTGACGCTGGTAACGCTTCTGGCGGTGTTGGCGCCGCTGCTGTCGCCTTTCGCCTATGACGAAATCAATTACGACATCATCGCCTGCGCCCCGGATTGGTGGCCGGCGGAGGCAACCTGCCGCGCCGCCGGCCATATCTTCGGCACCGATTCGGTGGGCCGGGATCTCTTCGTGCGGGTGTTGTTCGGCGCCCGCGTGTC
Source organism: Rhizomicrobium sp. (assembly GCA_035279305.1). Classification (GTDB taxonomy): domain Bacteria; phylum Pseudomonadota; class Alphaproteobacteria; order Micropepsales; family Micropepsaceae; genus Rhizomicrobium. The sequence goes on along the minus strand of DATEIA010000159.1, from coordinate 343 downwards.
GCTGGCGGTGGGGCTGGTGGCGACGGCGGTGTCGCTGCTGATCGGCGTGTTGTACGGCGCCACGGCCGGTTATCTGGGCGGCCGTGTCGATGCCCTGATGATGCGCATCGTCGATGTGCTCTATTCCCTGCCCTTTGTCTTCTTCGTCATCATCCTGATGGTGATATTCGACCGTAACTTCATCCTGTTGTTCGTCGCCATCGGCGCGGTGGAATGGCTGACCATGGCGCGGATCGTGCGCGGCCAGACCCTTTCGATCAAGCAGAAGGAGTTCATCGAGGCGGCGCGCGCCGCCGGCGTGGGTCCGTTTGCCATCATCACCCGCCATGTCATTCCCAATGTG
>DATEIA010000158.1:0-2332 GCA_035279305.1 Rhizomicrobium sp. | reverse complement strand
CGCCTCAACGTGTTTCCCGTCACGGTGCCCGCCTTGCGCGACCGCGCCGGCGATATCGCGCCGCTGTCGCGTCATTTCATCGAGCGTTTCGCGGCCGAGGAACACAAGCAGGTCTCCGGCATAACGCCCCAGGCCAGCCAGCTGCTGGAACAATTCAACTGGCCGGGCAATGTGCGCCAGCTGGAAAACACCATCTTCCGCGCCGTGGTGCTGTGCGATGGCCCGATGCTGGATGTCTGCGATTTTCCGCAGATCGCGTCGGTTCTGGGCGTGGAAAGCGCGCCGCGTTCAACCAATTCCGGCCAGACCGGCGTGGACAGTCCGGCGCCGCAAGCCGCCTCGCCCTATGGGCTCAAAGTCACCGACCCGTCCGGCAATATCCGCAAGTTCGAAGAGATGGAGTGCGAAATCATCCGCATGGCCATCGCCCGCTATAACGGTCATATGTCGGAAGTGGCGCGCCGGCTGGGCATTGGCCGCTCGACCTTGTACCGCAAGCTGAAGGAATTCGGCCTGGAAGGCGATACGGCTGAGCCGGAAGAGAGCAGCGCGGTTCGCAAGGCCGGCTGAGAAGGCCTCCGTCGTAAGAAAAAGCGGCGCATAGGATTTTGGCTGTCTGAGCAGCAGAGCACCGAGCGTGTTTGACGTAGGCGAGCGCGCGGACGACTCGGCGGGCAAAAGACAAGCGCCTTAGCGCATATCCATTGCGGTCAGATACAGATCCAGCATCGCTTCTTGTTCCTGGAAGTCCGCCTTGTCCAATTTCCGCATGCGAATGACTTGGCGCATGATCTTGGTATCGAAGCCGGTGCCCTTGGCCTCGGAATAGACCTCGCGGATGTCGGCCGACAGTGCGGCACGCTCTTCCTCCAGCCGCTCGATGCGGTTGATGAAGGATTTGAGCTGGTCTTTGGCGAAGCCGGATTTGGCCATTGGGACTACCGAAATTTCAAAAGCCGCGGAACCTAGCCCAGCGGCATCACGCGGCGCAACGCGAAAGATCATCCCGGCCTGTGCATATCGGCCCCATGCATATCGGCCCCATGCATATCGATAAGCGCCGCATCCAGTATGGGCTTCAGACGCAACGCAAACTCTTGTGCCGTAGCGTCGCTCGAGATCAAGTCCTGCCGGATTTCGATCAGCACATGCGGCAGTCCGCGCAAGGTGCCATGCTGATAAAGCGTGTCGCCTTCCAGCGCGCCGCTATAGGGTTCATTGTCGCCGACACGGAACCCGGCCTCGGTCAGGCGCGCCATCAGCGGCGCCGACAGCCTCCGGTCGCGGTCATAAAGGATGCCGATTTCCCAGGGACGCGGGCGGCCCTTCCAGGCCGGCGTGAAACTGTGCATCGAGATCACCACCGCGCCCTTACCCATCCGATCCAGTTCCGCGTCGATCGCGGCATGATAGGGTGCGTGATAGGCCGCGATACGCCGCGCCAGTTCGGCCGCGCCGCCTGAAACATTGCCGGGAATGATGCTGCCGTCCGACAGCTTCATCACCAGGGTGGGATCGTCCGCCCCCCGGTTGAGATCGATCAAAAGCCGCGACCAGCCACCCAACAGGGCCGGCGCCCCATAGACCGCGGCCAGGGCGCGGGTGACCGCCGCCGCCCCAATGTCAAAGGCGATGTGTGTCGAAAGCAAGGCGGGGGCCAGCCCCAACCCGCCCTCCGGCAACCGGTTGGAGGCGTGATCGCAGAGAAACAGCAACGGGCTATTTCCTTTATTTGGGTCGTCCCCGCCGACGCTCCTGCCCGGTATGGCCTCAAAGGCATTTTCCGTCATGGGCCGTTTATAATAGAATCGAGATGTGAGGATGCGAGGCATTTTGGCCGCCCGGCAGGAGCAACGCGGCGGTTGGTGGCGGCGGCATACCGCGGAGGCCAAATGCCCGCGTCCAGTTGACCCAAAAGCGGTTTCGCGCCAAACCGGAACATAAGATGCGTCGCACGACCCTGCTCCTGGCTGTGACTTTGGGCATGACGGGCCTGCCCCTGATGGCGGGCCCCGCCTTTGCCGCCTTCAATGTCTGCAACAGAAGCAGCTTGGCGGTGCGCGCCGCCATCGGCCGTTTCGACGGCACCCACTGGACCAGCGAGGGCTGGTGGGCGATCCAGCCCCAGGCTTGCGCGCCCATCCTCACCGGCCCGCTGCAGGGACGCTTCTATTACCTCTATGCCAGCGATGGCGCGGCCGGAACCTGGGAGGGCAAGACCTATTTCTGCGTTGCCCCCGACAAGCGGTTCCGCGCGGTGGGCCGCGGCACATGCGCCAAGCGCGGTTTCGACCGGCGCGGCTTCTTCGAGGTGGACACCGGCAAAAAGCCC
>DATEIA010000157.1:0-5811 GCA_035279305.1 Rhizomicrobium sp. | reverse complement strand
AAGTCGGCGGAGAGAATCGAAGGGGCGATCAGGATGGAAGCAGGCATCGTCACTCCAGGAGCATCGGCCAGGAAAAATGTGGCCCCCGACTCGCCCTCACGGAAAGCTCGGGGGCCAGATTTTTACGTCCGGCCGTGCGACCATCCCCTAAGTGCCGGATTCGGGCACAGGCTGCAAGGCACGGCGGTCCCGGGCCACCGCCAGTAGCAGGACCAGGCTGGGCAGCCAGATGATCCGGGACTGATAGCGGTCATGGGGGTTGGAAAAAGTGCCGCAAATGACGGCATTGCCGATCAGGCCCAGCAGAACCAGGGCCGGCAGCAGGCCACTATTCCAGTCGCGGCGCACGTGCGCATGCTGGAGCAGCAGCAGCAGCCCCAGCAGCGACATCGCCCCCACCGGCACATGAATCAGGTTGAGGGTCTTGAAATGGATCAAGCCGCGTTGCTGGCGCGCCCCGCGATAGGCGGGAATCTGGGCGGGGATCACGCGCTCGAAGTTGGGCAGGGTGATCGACAATTGCGGCTCGATGCCGTCGCCGGTCTTGAACTGGAGAAACTGCACCAGCGAGTCGGTGATCGCGGCGCGCAGATGCATGACGGGGTAGCGTTTGAGGCTTTCCAGCACAATGCGCCGGTCTTCTTCCTGCTGCGCCTGGCTGGTGAAGCCGCCAAGGACGTGAAAACCGCTGCGTTCGCCCCACAGCCAGGCATTGGCCGATTTCGGCAGCCTGTTCTTGAAGGCACAGAGCCGCCAAGGGGGCGGGCCTTGCGGCGGGCAGGTATCGTTCATCAGCCGTTGCACGATACCGTCCTGCATCAGCCGGGCGAAGACAAATACCGTGCCGGATTTGCTGATGAAGATTTTTCCGGTCAGCACAAAATTGCCCGCCACGATCATGATCAGCGCCGTCGCAAGCCCGATCGCCCCGCGCCCAAGGTTGGGTTTGGGAAGATACGGTTTCCACCGCCTGGCAAACATCAGCAACACCGCGCAGATCACGAATCCGCATAGCAATCCCAGGTGCGAGGGATGGCAAGCGACCGCCAGGCCGGTGAGCCCGGTAATCCAGCGCCGTTGTGTCTTACCCAGCCGGTCGCCGCGGAACAGCAACAGATAAGCGCCCAGGATCACGACCGGTGTGAAGGTGTCCGGTTCGACTTGGCCCGCATACCAGGCAATGCCGGTGAACAGGCTCAAACCGGCGCCGATTGCCGCCAATCCCGCCAAAGTCAGTTTCGGCACTTCGGCCCGGGCGGTTTCAAGGACCATATAGCCGGTGATCAAGGCCTGCAGGATCACCACCGGCCACAGGCTGAAACGCCCGCCCGCCAGGAACAGCAGTTCGGCATAGACAGGTGCGCGTTCGACCAGGAAAATATGGCCCAGCCCTTCCAGCACATAGCCGCTGGTGTCGTAGAAGATCAGGGGAAAGCCGTTCCAGATCGCTACTGACAGGAACATGGGGCAAAGGATCGCCAACCCCAATGCGCAATTGACCCTGCCCCGAACCGGCCTTGCCGGCAGGTGCCAAACCGTCATTGAGACCGGTGATTCGCGCATCGCCCCCATGCCGCGCGAGAATTTGCCGCAAGCCGTGCGTCAAAGCGATAGGGGCGGCTGCGAAAGCGCGGTTGACTGGGGAGCGTACCCCCCTAAACTCCGCCGCGGCTTGAATAACCTTCCGTTCAAAGGGACTTTTATGGCGGAGACTCCGCAAAGACCTGTGGCGAGTACGCGCCCGCTTTCCCCACATCTGACCATCTATCGCTGGCCGGTCACAATGATGACCTCCATCACCCATCGCGTTACCGGCGCCGGCCTGTCGCTCGGGGCCGTGGTCCTGGCTTGGTGGCTGGTTTGCATCTCCAACGGCCCGGAGGGCTGGCAGAGCTTTCACGCCATCTGGGACACGCCGCTTGGTCTGTTGCTGCTGTTCGGGCTGACCTGGTCGCTGGTCTATCACTTCCTCAACGGCGTGCGGCACCTGGCCTGGGACATGGGCTATGGCTTCGACAAGCGGGATTCGGAACGCAACAGCGTAATCATCTTCGCGCTTTCCATTTTGGGGGCGCTGGCCGTCTTCGCCACGGTGTGGACCGGCCATGCGGGGTATCTGCAATGAGCACCGCGCAAACCCCGCTGCACAAAGTGCGCGGCATGGGCTCGTCCCATTCCGGAACCGGCCATTTCTGGCATGAGCGCGTCACCGCGGTGGCGCTGATCCCGCTGTCGCTGTGGTTTCTGTATACGATGCTGGGATTGGCGGGCACCAGCGAAGTCACCGCCCTGCAGTTCCTGGCCCATCCCTGGAACGCGCTTTTGATGGGCGCCTTTGTCTGCTTCTCGCTTTGGCATGCCTATCTGGGCCTGCAGGTTGTGGTGGACGATTATGTCCACACCGCGGGCGCCAAGATATTCCTGATGCTGCTGATCCGTTTTTCCGTCATCGCCACGGGCGCGACGTGTCTGTTCGCGATCGTGCGTATCGCCGCCCTCTGAGTTTATTGCGAGTTAAGGACCGGTCATGCCCGCCTATACCATTGTGGACCATACATTCGACGTCGTGGTTGTCGGGGCGGGCGGCGCCGGTTTGCGCGCCACCCTGGAATGCGCCTCACGCGGCCTGAAGACCGCCTGCATCACCAAGGTGTTTCCCACCCGCAGCCACACCGTGGCGGCGCAAGGCGGCGTCGCCGCTAGCCTGGGCAATATGGGCGAGGACAATTGGCGCTGGCACATGTACGACACGGTCAAGGGCTCGGACTGGCTGGGCGACCAGGATTCCATCGAATATCTCTGCCGCAATGCACCGGAAGCGGTTTACGAGCTGGAGCATTTCGGCATGCCCTTCAGCCGCACCGAGGAAGGCAAAATCTATCAGCGCGCCTTTGGCGGCATGACCGCCAATTATGGCCAAGGCATCGTGCAGCGCACCTGCGCCGCCGCCGACCGCACCGGCCATGCCATGCTCCACACTTTGTACGGCCAGTGCGTCAAGCATGAGGTCAACTTTTTCATCGAATATTTTGCCCTCGACCTGATCATGGACGACGGCGCCTGCCGCGGCGTGATGGCGTGGAATCTCGACGACGGCACCATCCACCGTTTCCGCGCCCACAAAGTGATTTTGGCGACCGGCGGCTATGGCCGCGCCTATCAAAGCTGCACCGGCGCCCACACCCAGACCGGCGACGGCAATGCCATGGTGCTGCGCGCCGGGCTGCCGCTGCAGGACATGGAATTCGTGCAATTCCATCCCACCGGCATTTTCGGCGCCGGCGTGTTGATCACCGAAGGCGTGCGCGGCGAAGGCGGCTATCTCACCAATTCGCAAGGCGAACGCTTCATGGAACGTTACGCCCCCAACGCCAAGGATCTGGCCTCGCGCGACGTGGTCAGCCGCGCCATGACCATCGAGATCCGCGAAGGACGCGGCGTCGGCCCTGGCAAGGATCACATTCACCTGCATCTGTCGCATCTGGATCCCAAAATCATCCATGAGCGCCTGCCCGGCATTTCGGAGTCGGCCCGCATCTTCGCCGGCGTAGACGTGACCAAGGAGCCGATCCCGGTCCTGCCCACGGTGCATTACAATATGGGCGGCATTGCCTGCGCCTATACCGGCGAGGCCTTGACGCTTTCGGGCGGCAATCCCGATACCGTGGTGCATGGCTTGATGGCGGTGGGGGAAGCCGCCTGCGTCAGCGTACATGGCGCCAACCGGCTGGGCTCCAATTCCCTGATCGATCTGGTGGTGTTCGGCAAGGCGGCCGGCATGGAAGCGGCCAAGTCCCTGGAAGGGGTGACCGGCCATCCGGAGCTGCCCAAGGGCGCGGGCGACGAGGCCCTGGCGCGGTTCGACCGTTTCCGCAACGCCAAGGGCGCGACCCCGACAGCGGTGATGCGTGCCGCCATGCAGAAGGCGATGCAGGAAGACGCCGCCGTGTTCCGCACCGGCGAATCCTTGGCCCAGGGCCTAAACCGCGTAAAGCATATTTATGCCCAGCGCGGCGATATCGGCATCCAGGACCGCTCGCTGATCTGGAACACCGATCTGGTCGAAACCCTGGAGTTCGACAATCTGATCCAGCAGGCGGTGGTGACGGTGGCGGGCGCGGTCAACCGGCTGGAAAGCCGCGGCGCTCATGCCCGCGAGGACCATCCCCAGCGCGACGACGAAAATTGGATGAAACACACCTTGGCCTGGCTGGACGTGAACACGGGCGAAACCAAAATCGACTACCGCCCGGTGCACACCTACACCCTGACCAGCGATGTCGAATATATCGCGCCTAAGGCACGGACCTATTAGGTGACACTAGCGCCGCTCTTCGCCGCGCCTTTCGCTGTCCAGCTGCATGTCTTCACGGTGGTGCCTGCTTTCTTCCTGGGCACATGGCTGATCTTTTTCAGCCGCAAGGGCGCGCCACGCCACCGCGCTGTCGGCTATGTCTATCTGACCCTGATGACCGTCACCGCCATCACGGCGCTGTTCATCCACCAGATTCCCGCCATCGACATTGTCTACGGCTTCGGCCCCATCCATATTTTTTCCGTCGTCACGCTTTCGGGCGTGGTGGGCGCCCTGCGCGGCGCCTGGACCCACAATATCCAAATGCACCGCTCTTCGATGCTGGGCGTCTATATCGGCGGCATCCTGATCGCCGGCACCTTCGCCTTTTTGCCCGGCCGCATCATGCATGCGCTGGTCTTTGGGCCCAATTGAACCACCAGCCTGTCACAGCGTTATACTGGCGGTAGATTGCACCCATCGAGGCCCATATGTTCTTCCGTTTCGCGGTCATAACGCTGCTGTTTTTCGGCGCCGCCCTCCCCGCCGCCGCCCAGTCTGCGCCCGCGAGACGCGCCCCTGTCAGCGCGGCCACGCCCGCGCCCGATGACCGCGCCCGGCAATGGCTGGTGCTGGTGGACGACAAGAATTTCGTCCAAAGCTGGAAAGACGCCGGCAAAGCCTTCCAAAACCGCCAGACCCTCGATGCCTGGTCCGGCGATGCCGGCACCAAGCGCGTGCCGCTGGGCGCGGTGGCCAGCCGCGATCTCAAATCCATAGACCTCAGCCGCAACAACATCGCCGTCATTCGCTACGACACGTCTTTCGCCCACAAGACGGGAACGGTGGAAACCGTCACCCTGGCATTCGAGAATGGCGGCTGGACGGTCACCGACTATTCCATCAATTAGCGTTCTGTTTCTCGTAGGGCCCAAAAGCCGCCGCAATCCGTTCAGACAGTGTTCAGGCGCGGAAAACCAGGCTGGGCAACGTCGATTTGCAAAGGGAGAGTCTCATGATCCTCAAGAAGCTATTGCTGACAGCCTGTGCCGCCGCGAGTTTGGTCTCCGCAAGCGCCTGGGCACAGCCGGGCTGGGTACCGCCCGGCAACGATCCCAACGGTTATTACAGCGATGCCGACCGCAACGGTTATTACGACCGCGACGGCCGCTATCGCCGCCTTCGCGATCGCGGCTGGCGGCGCGAACGCGATTATGGCCCGCCGCCACCGCCTCCACCGCAAGCGGCCTATTACGAGCAGGGCCGTTATGAAGAAAGCTGCCGCCGCGGCAATGCCACCGCCGGCACCATCTTCGGCGCGCTGGCCGGCGGGCTGATCGGCGGCGCCGCCAGCCGCGGCAATGGCGGCGCGGTCGTCGGCGGCGTGGTGCTGGGCGGCCTGCTGGGCAATGTGATCGGGCGCGACATCGACTGCGAAGACCAGCCGGTCGCCTATCGCACCTATGCCGCCGGCCTGAACGGCGACATCGGCCGTCCCTATGAATGGCGCAATCGCG
>DATEIA010000156.1:0-15566 GCA_035279305.1 Rhizomicrobium sp. | reverse complement strand
CACCTTGCTTTCGGGATCGTAGGTCTCGCTGGTGGTCTGGGTGTGGTTGTAGCTGATGTCGGCGGCGACCTGGACCTGCACGCGGCCCATGCCCACCACCGAGCTGACGATGGCTTCGATGCGCTGGCGCAGCGAATTCTCGTAGTTGGACGTGTCTTCGTCCTGGCTGCGGGCAAGCGCGCCGGGGCCGGACTTGTCGTCGCCGCCCGCCAGCAGGTTGCCGCGGTCATCGACAATGGCGACGCGGTCGGCGGAAAGGCCCGATACCGCCGCGGCCACCAGATGCTGGACGGCTCTTACTTGGCCGCGATCGAGCTTGCCGCTGGTTTTGAGCATCACCGAGGCGCTGGGCTGCTGGTCGTCGCGGGAAAAGATTTGGCGCTCGGGAACCACCAGATGCACGCGCGCGGTCTGGATCCCCTCAATGGTCTGCATCGAGCGGGAGAGTTCTCCTTCCAGCGCGCGCTGGTGATTGATGTTCTGGACAAAGGCGGTGGTGCCGAACGTGTCGGACTTGTCGAAAATCTCATAGCCCACGCCGGCGGCGGGCAGATTGTCCTGCGCCAGCGCCATGCGCAGCTTGGTGACCTGATCGGCCGGCACCAGGATGGTGCCGCCATCCTTGACGTCGTATTTGACGGTCATGCCGTCGAGTTTGCTGGTCACGGCGGCGGCGTCGCGCGACTCCAGGCCGGAGAACAGGATGGTCTTGGGCGGTTCGGTGATGGCGCCCGCTATATAGAGGAAGAACGCGGTCAGGACTGCGGCCACGCCGGCCATGACGCCGAAACGGGCCGCGCCAACCGATTTGAAAAACTCGGGCAAGATGTCCTCCTCGCGGAACGCGGACGGAAATTGCTCCGTCCGTTCTGCTAGGCAAACATTGCCGCCTATACGGTAAAATTAGGCTTAAAGGAAAAGCCGTACGCGATTGAACCTACTGGCTATTTCGCTTAACCGGCTGTTTACGAATTCTCCCGGAATTCCGCAGATACGGCGATCTACGCGGTCAATTGCGATACTGCTGCACCCTGGTCGCACGAAGGCCCGCCAGGCCGAAACGGTCGATCGCGTGCTGCCAGGCGAGGAATTCCTCCACCGTCAGCGTATAGCGCTTGCAGGCATCGTCCAGGCTCAGCAATCCGCCGCGCACCGCCGCGACAACCTCGGCCTTGCGGCGAATGACCCAGCGGCGCGTCGAAGGCGGCGGCAAGTCGGCGAGCGTCAACGGCGACCCATCGGGCCCGATGACGTAGCTCACGCGTACTTTGCGCTCTTCCATTTTAAAAACTCCCGACACTATTCACCCCGAAAACTACGCTGCCCCGCGTTTAAAAATGGCCAAGACACGTGGTAAACGAACTCATAAATGCTTCGCTAAATTCGTCTCAGTTTGGTGCCGGGAAAGCCCATTTTCATGGACTTTCCCGTTCATCTTAGTTTGTCGGCAACTGTTCCAGCTGCTGCAGCATCTGGTTGGCGGTGGTGATGATGCGCGCCGAGGCGGAATAAGCGCGCTGCGTGGTGATCAGATTGGTGAACTCCGTCGCCAAGTCGACCGTCGAAGCTTCCAGCGAACGCGCGGCGATGCCGCCGGCGCTGCCGGTGCCGGCCAGATTGACGCTGGCCGCGCCCGACTCGCGCGTGGCGACATAGGCGTTGCCATTCACCTGGCCCAGGCCATTGGCGTTGGTGAAGGTGGCGATCGGGATTTTGTAGACGCTCTGCGACAGGCCGTTGGAGAACAGCGCCGTCACCGTGCCGTCCTTGGCCACCGTCACGCCGGTGACGTTGCCGAAGGACGAACCGTCGGGCGAAGTGCCGTTCAGGGTCGAAGCGGTGTCGAACTGCGTAAGGCCCGAAGTGCCGCCGACGCTGCCGAGATTGACGGCGATGGTCTGCGCTGCCAGGCCGGTGCTCGCCGCCCACGGGATGGTCAGGTTGAAAATGCCCGCCGGTGGCGCCGCGCCGTTGACGTTCTTCAGCGTGCCGTCGGAGTTGAAGGTGACGGTGCCGGTGCCAATCGGATTGGGGCTGGCCAGGTTCGAGGAGCTGCCCGCATAGGCGGCTTCATAGGCCCAGGTGTTGGCGGCGGTCTTGACGAAGGAGAAGGTGAGCGGCTGGCTGCCGCCCTGGCTGTCATAGACATTGATGGTGCGCTGGAAGGCGGGTGTCACCGCGCCGGAGGTCATCTGGCCGGTGGTGTAACCGGGAACCGCGGTTGAGCTGGCCTGCAGATTGGCCTGGATGCCCAGCGAGGTGGTGGCCTGTGCCTTACCCGACAGGCTGGTCACATTGATCGGGTTGAGCGCGCTGGAGCTGGTGGGGACATTGCCCTGCGAATCCAGCTTGTAGCCCATCAAATACAGACCGGCGGCGTTCTTCAGATTGCCGACCTGATCGGGAGTAAAGCTGCCGGCGCGGGTATATTCCTGTGTCGCGCCGGGTAGCGGGCTGGTGGCGACCACGAAAAAGCCGTTGCCCGTGATGGACATGTCGGTGTTCGAGGTTGTCGTGGTCGGCAGACCCTGGGTCGTGACATCCTGGCCGATCACCACGCCCACGCCGGCCGAGGAATTGCCTGCCAGGCCGGGTGCGTTCAGAAAGGTCTGGAAGTTGATGGTCTGGATCTTGTAGCCGACGGTGTTGACGTTGGCGATGTTGGACGAGGTGGCCGACAGCGCCTGGCTGTTGGCGGCCAAGCCGGCGACGCCGATATTCAATGCTCCATACAAGCTCATTTTACGTTTCCTTCAGGGCGGATAGAGGTGTTCGACCGGATCCGCTTGCGGTTTGGTGCCGGTTCTGGGCACCGATGTTTCAAAACTTCAAACTCAATTCGCGACCGCGGCGATGTCCGCCAGATCGATTTCCATGCTGCCGACGATCAGGCGCGGTTTGGCGCCGGTCATGTCGATTTGGGTAACGGTGCCCGCGCTGGCGACGCTGCTGTCGACGGTGCCGCCGATCGCGTCGGTGGCGGTGACGGTCAATTTGTAGCCGCCATCGGAAAGCCGGTTGCCGCTATTGTCCTTGCCATCCCAGACAAAGCTGTGATTGCCCGCGCCGGTCCCGCCCGCGGCGGTATAGACGGTCTTGCCGTTGGCGTCGGTGACGGTGAGCTGGCTGGCGGTGGCGGGCCCGGAGAGATTGTAGGTCCAGCTGGCGTTGCCGCCGGTCAGCGCGGCATTGCCGTTGAGGATCGAGACCTTCTTGCCCAGATAGCCGGTCGTCATCGCGGCGGCATTGCTGGTGCCTTGTGAGATCAAGCTCTTGAGATTGTCGTTGGTGTTGATCTGTTGTTCGACCTGGCTGTACATCACCAATTGCTGGGTGAAAGCATTGGAGTCCATCGGACTGGTGGGGTCCTGGTTCTTCAACTGCGTCGTCAGCAGGGTGAGGAAGGTCGAGAAATTGCCCGACAGCTGCTTCATCGCGCTCGGGGTCGTCGCGGTGCCGGTCGTCGAGTCGGTGGGTGTCACGGTCATGGCGGTGCCCTTTTAAACTCTGATGTCCACACGGCCGTCGGCCAGGCCGCGATAGGCCATAGTGACGGCGGCGGGGTCGATGCTGGCGGTCGCGGCGAGTGAGAAGGCGCGCGATGAAGCGAAGCGGCCATTGTTGCCGTCATTGCCGTTCTGGTCGTGGGCCTGCTGGCGCAGCGAGAAATTGAGTCCGTCCTGGGAAACATCCAGGCCCGCCTCGCGCAGGGCGCGCGTCAGGAGGGGGGCGTCCTTTTGCAACAGGCTCAGGGTTTGCGGCTGGTCGGCGGAAAGATGGGCGCTGGCCTTGCCGGTGGCGTCGATCGACAGGCGGACTTCCACCCGGCCCAGCTCGGGCGGATCCAGGCGGATGTCGAATTGCTTGGCGCCACTCTGGGACTTGGCGGCGATCTCCACCGCCAAAGCCGGCACATCCGGCGCGGCCTGCGCCGTCACCTGTACATGCTGGATGGCGATCGGCGCCTGGCTGTGTTGGGCGGCCTGGGGCGCGGCGAGGGTGTTGATGGCGAAAGCGGCATTGGACACCGTCGCCGATTGCGGCGCCGGTTTCACGGCGGCGGCATCGACACTTTCCACCGGCCGAGCATCGGGATGCGGTGTGTCGGTCTTGTCGGACGCGCCGCTATCGGCTTTGGCGTTGCCGGCAACGCTGTTGTGGGCGCCCTTGGGGGAAGCGCCGTCCGTGCTGTTGGGCTTGGCGAGACCGTTTTGGGCGAGATCCGTTTTTGCGAGATCGGTTTTGGCAGATTTCGCTTCATCGCCGTCGCCGGCTTTGGCGGATTGCAGCGCGGTGTCGTTGACACTTTCAACACCGGTGGCTTCCGGCTTGGCGGCTTCGCTCTTCGCCGCGGTCTTCACGGGCTTGGCGGTATCCTTGGCCGCGACAGGCGGCTCCGCCGGAACTGTCTGGGCAGCGGCAGCCGTCACGATCGTTTCAGAGTCTTCAGCCTCGGCATCGCCGGGCTGCGCGGGCCCCTGCGGCGCGGTTTGCGGCGGGGCCTGTGTCTGCGCGATTTCGCCGGGCTGTGCCGGTGCGTCCATGGGAGCCGATTGCGGTCCGCCCATGCCTGACGTGGGCATGCCGGGCGCGACCGTTTCGGTTATCGGCGTGGCGCCATCAATTCCAGTGTCTGTTTGCGCTTCCAGCGCCGGGTCGGCCGGCACAATGATGGCGGCTGGCGCGAGCGGTGGCAGCGCCTGCTGATCGGATGCCGGTTGCGCGACGGAAGCGACTTGCTTGTCATCGTCCGTGCTCTCGCCGGTCTGGACCGCATCGTCTTTGCTCTTGTCTGAATCCTTGTCCTGCTTTGCGGCCTTGGCCGGCGCGTCAGGCTTGGGCTGAGGCGCCGTCCGCGCGGTGACATTGTCGTTCTGCTGGGCGTCGTTCTGCTTGGTGTCATTCCGTTTGACATCATTCTGCTTAATAGCAGGCTTGTCGTCCGCAGACTTGTCGCCGGACTCCTTTGCATCTTTCCTGACCGCCTTGGCGGGGTCCTTGGCCGTGGCCTCCATCAGCAAGGCGAAGGGCGAAGCCGCGTCTGCCTTGTTGGCGCCCGTCTTATGGGCGTCGACCTTGGCCTGCGGTGCGGGAATGTCCGCAGGAGAAATAGTCTGGGATGCTGCTGAAGCTCGCACGCAGGTCTTCCGAATAATAGTCCGCAAAAAATTTTGCTCGAGGAACCAGACGCAAGGGACGGGCCAATTTCTGTGACCTGCGATTTTGTTGATGTTTTTGAGAAAATTGGGCCGGCGGATCGCGCAAAGAGACGGGCAGGACCTGCCGGAGCGGCAAACTCTGCCGCGTGCGTGGTGGTCCCCGAACAGTGTGAAAAGCCTTGAAAAGCGGGAAAAATGCCCAGCTTCACCCAGGGGCCAAAGTGGCATGGGGCTTGCGATAGTTTGTGCGGAACATTGTATTCGGACGACAGACCGTGAGCCTGAACGGAATCGCCGCCAGTGCCATCAGCGCGCTCAAGACCAACAGCGCCGCTTTGGCTGTGGTCGCCAACAATGTCGCCAACTTGAACACCGAGGGCTATGCCCGCCGCATCGTCAATCAGCAGACTTTGAGCGCCGGCGGCCAGTTGATGGGCGTGGACATCGCCACCATCCAGCGCGTCAGCAATCAATTCCTGGTCCAGGAGCAGCTCGCGGCCAATGGCGCGGCCTCGCAATACGATACCATGGCCGGTCTGTTCTCCCAATTGAACGGGCTCTTGGGCAGCCCCGGCGACAATCAGTCCCTGGCGACCCAGCTCACCAACCTGGCCGCCGCCTTCGCCACCGCTTCCCAGGCGCCCACCTCCAGCGCCGGCCGCACCGGGGTGATGAATGCGCTTAACAGCCTGGCCCAGACATTTTCCGATGTCTCCGGCACGATTTCAGCGCTGCGCAGCCAAGTCGACCAGCAGGCGGTCAACTCGATCGCTTCCACCAATACGCTGATCAAGCAGGTCTATGACCTGAATATCCAAATCCGGGCAGCCACGGTTTCCGGCAGCGACCAGCCCTCCGCCCTGATCGATCAGCGCGATGTGGTGTTGAGCAATCTTGCGCAGGTAATGGGAATCAAGACCAGCACCAATGCCGATGGCAGCGTCAATGTTTCCACCGCCGACGGCGTCAACCTGGTGTCCAATACCTATGCCCAGCTGTCCTATTCCGGCAGCGCCCAGAACGGCACCTATAATACCATTACCATCCAAGACATGAATCCGGCCAATGGCCAGACAATCGGTTCGGCCTTCGCGCTGGACCCGCATCTTGACGGCGGTTCGCTGAAGGGCCTGATCGATATGCGCGATCAGGTGCTGGGCGGACTGTCGCAGACCTTGGGAAACCTGGCGCAGCACACCGCGCTGGCCTTCAACGCCCAGGCCAACGCCAATGCCGCCTATCCGCCGCCCACCGCCTTGGCTGGCCGCAACACGGGATTGCTGTCGGCCGATAGCCTGAATTTCACCGGCAAGACCACCATCGCCGTCGCCAATTCCAGCGGCAATCTGGTGTCGCGGATCGATGTGGATTTCAATGCCGGGACCTTGAAGGTCGATGGCGGCGCGGCCGTCAGCATCGGCACCACCGTCGGCAGCTTTACCACCGCGCTGAACACGGCGCTGGGCGCGAACGGCAGCGCCAGTTTTTCCAATGGCCAGCTTTCCATCGCCGCCACCGGCAGCAATGGCATTCTGGTTCAGGATGACGCGACCACGCCTTCGCTGCGCGGCACCACCGGCTTTTCGCAATTTTTTGGCCTGAACGATGTCTTCAAGTCCCAGGTGCCCTCAATCACCGCCACGGGCCTTTCGGCGGGTGATGCCAGCGGCATCGCGGCGGGTGGCGTGATCAGCATGTCGCTGAAGGGCCCGGACGGCGACGTCGTCAGGAATGTCAGCATCACCACCACCGCCGGCCAGACGGTGGGCAATATCGTGACGGCGCTGAACACCGCGATGGGCGGCGGCGCGACCTTCACCTTGAATTCGGACGGCTCGATCTCGACCGCCACCAGCGCGCTCTATCCCGGCTATACGCTGAACGTGACCGGCGACACCACCCAGCGCGGCACCACGGGCATGAGCTTCACCCAGATTTTCGGGATGGGCGCCAATGCGCAAGCCTCACAGGCGATCGGCTTTGCGCTGACCCCAGCGATTAGCGCCAATCCCGCGCGGCTGGGCTTTGCCAGTCCGGCCATCGCGCCCAGCAGCGTGGCGGGCGACACCGTGGTGTCGGCGGGCGACAATGCCGGCGCCATCGCGCTGCAGAATGTGATCACCAAGACCCAGGCGTTCCAGGCCGCCGGCGGCATCGCCGCCCAGGCCACGTCGCTGTCGGATTACGCGGCGAGCTTCTATCAGAATGTTTCCACCCAATCGAATGCGGTGACCGCCAACCAGACCACCCAGGACGACCGCTTGAACGAGGCCAAGGCGCGGATCGCCTCCGATTCCGGCGTCAATCTGGATGAAGAACTGACGTCGCTGACGACATACCAACAGGCCTATGCCGCGGGCGCGCGCCTGCTGAGTGTGGTCGACCAGATGTACCAGGCGCTGCTAGATATTCGCTAAGGATCCTTGAGCCATGAGCATTGACCGCGTTTCCACCGCCGCTCAGACCGCTTTCTTTCTCAGCCAGATCCAGAATGCCGGTAGCGCATTGGACAAGGTGCAGGAACAGATCGCTTCGGGCAAGAACGCCAACACCTATGCCGGGTTCGGCGACAAGGCCCAGGTTCTGACCGCGACCATCGCCGCCAACGCGCGCAACGACGCCTATACCAATGCCACCAAATTCGCCGTCACCCAAACCGATCTGCAGGACACCCAGTTGACCAGCCTGTCCAGCCTGGCGGCTTCCTTGAAGAAGGCGGTCAGCGACGCCGTTGCCAACAATGACGGCACCACCCTGATGACCCAGGCGCAAAGCATCTTCGATCAGGCCAGCGCCATCCTGAATTCCAAGGACTCCAACGGCGACTATATCTATAGCGGCGGTAAGACAGACGTGCCGCCGGTATCGGTCGGCACTTTGGCTGGGCTACTGCCACTGACCGGCGCCTCGCAGGCCTTTGCCAATGGCGATCTCAAGAAATCGGTGCAGGTGGCCGATGGCGTGACCGTCAGCTACAGCCTGACCGCTTCCGATGTCGCCACCGGGCTGATGCAGGCGCTGAAGGATATCGCCGATTTCGATGCCACCGGCGCCGGAAATTTCAATGCGGCCACCACCCTCAGCGCGGCGCAGAATAGTTTTCTCAGCGGCGCTATCGCCCAGGTCACGACGGTTTACACCGATCTGAACGCTACCACCGCGGCCAACGGCTATGTCTCCAACCGCCTGACTGACGCCCAGACCCAGCAAGCCTCCCTGGACACGCTGTACAAGCGTTTCACCTCCGATGTTCAGGACACCAACATGGCCGAGGCCGCCACCCGGCTGTCGTTGAACCAGACCCAGTTGCAGGCGGCGCTGCAGGTCACGGCCGGGCTGCACCAGCTTTCGCTGCTGAATTATCTGCCCATTTCCGGCAGCTAATCCTTAATTCTTGCGATTCCCCGGGGCCGGTCCTATAGCACCGGCCAAGATGACCAATTCCCTCAAGCCAGGAAGCCGCGTGGTCGCGGCCATGTCCGGAGGAGTCGACTCGTCCGTCACCGCCGCGCTGCTCAAGCGCCAGGGTTTCGACGTGGTGGGCATCACTTTGCAGCTTTATCCGGAGGACAAGACACCCGCCCGCAAGGGCGCCTGCTGTGCCGGCGCCGACATCTACGATGCCAAGCGCGTGGCGCAGAGCATCGGCATTCCCCACTATGTGCTGGATTATGAAAGCCGCTTCCGCAAAGCTGTGATCGAGGATTTCGCCGAAAGCTATGCCAAAGGTGAGACACCCATCCCCTGCGTGCGTTGCAATGAGCGGGTGAAGTTCGCCGATTTGCTGGACACCGCCCGCGAATTGGGCGCCGAGGCCCTGGCCACCGGCCATTATGTCCGCCGCGTGGAAGGCCCAGACGGGGCGGAACTGCATGCGGCCGCGGACAATGCGCGGGACCAGAGCTATTTTCTTTTCGCCACCACCCAGGCGCAGCTCGACTATCTGCGCTTTCCTTTGGGCGGCATGGACAAGGGTTCGGTGCGCGCCATCGCCGCCGAGCTGGGTCTGGTCAATGCCGACAAGCCGGACAGCCAGGACATCTGCTTTGTGCCGGAAGGACGCTATACGGCCATCGTCAATCGCTTTAAGCCCGATGCGGCGCGGCCCGGCGATATCGTGGACCGGTCCGGGGCGGTGCTGGGCCGCCATGACGGCATCGCCAACTTCACTGTCGGCCAGCGCAAGGGTCTGAATCTTTCGGGCAATGCCGAGCCGCTTTTTGTGCTCAAGCTCGATCCGGTCAATGCAAGGGTGGTTGTGGGCCCGCGTGCGGCGCTGGACTCGTCGGCGATCACCTTGCGCCAGGTCAACTGGCTGGCGGCGCATGACGCGCCGTTCCCGGCGCGGGTCAAAGTGCGTTCCATGCGTCCGCCAGTGGCGGCCATGGTGACGCCGCAGGCGGACGGCGCGGCGCGGGTGGAACTGGCGGCGCCGGAAGGCGCCATCGCGCCCGGCCAGGCCTGTGTGTTCTACGATCCCGATGGCAGCCGTGTGTTGGGCGGCGGCTGGATCGCGGCCGCCGCATGAGCGCCGGCTTTCCGGGGCCAAACGCGCGCCAAAGCGGGCCAAACTTGACAGCCCAAACTTGACAGGTCAGGGCCCGCAACCCTACATCCCCGCCTCCGCGGCCCCTCCCTTGGTGCCGTCCGGTCTGGCACCGTAGCTCAGTGGTAGAGCAGGGGAATCATAATCCCTTGGTCGGCGGTTCAAATCCGTCCGGTGCTACCAGTTTCCCACTGTCCAGCCCCGAGAGATGGCGCATTCCAGTTTGATGGCGTTGCCGCCTGCCGCACTACTGACAATTTGTCCGTTCCATGAGCCGTGCACAAAAAGCATAGTGCGGACGAAATAGACATTAAGCGTGCCGATCATCCTGCGACTGTGTCTTTAAATACTCAGGGATACGGCAAGCCCTATTTTTCAATGGATCAAGCGCCGCCAATGCGGTTCCGGTCCCAAGAATAGGCGTTAACCGGCAAGGTTCCGGCGGTGTTTCCGCGTTGGCAGCGAAGATGAAAGAGGGGGGCGATATTTGACACCCCGGCCGGCATTTTAGTAATACACCCCCCAAACCGGGGACCCAAGCGCCGTTATTAAAGAAGCAGGGCGGGACAAATCTTATAATCTTCCAGCATCGCATTCGCGTAGATAAAGCCAAATCGTTCAAATAAAGCAAAAGCAAAGCCGGGGCAGGGCTTTGCGTTAAAAGCAGGGGAAAATCATGAATCGTCGCACCATCGGTCTTTTGTCCACGTCGTCCATCGTCGCGATGGCGGCTTGGGTCCTTGCCGCTCCGGCGGCCGCGCAGCCGCAGGCGCAGGACCAGGGGGAAAGCGTTACCGTCTCGGCCTCGCGCATTAATATCGCGGGCTTTGAGGCGCCCACCCCCGTCACCGTGATCGGGCTGGAGAAGCTGGAGCGCGATGCAAAGATCGACATCGGCGCTTCAATCCGCGAACTGCCGCAGGTTGGCGCCGGTGCGTCGATGAATACGGGTTCCAACGGGAATAATGCGTCCCAGGGCAATGCCGGCATCGAAACTGTTTCCATGCGCAATCTCGGCGCAGAGCGCAATCTGGTCCTGTTCGATGGCCAGCGCGTGGTGATTTCGACCATCCAGAATGGCTCGGTCGATCTCAGCACCATTCCCAGCTCCCTGGTGAAGCGGGTTGATGTGGTGACGGGCGGCGCCTCCGCCGCCTGGGGGTCGGACGCCGTCACCGGCGTGGTGAACCTGATTCTAGATAAGGAATTTACCGGCTGGAAGTTCAATGTACAGGGAGCGGATGGCACCGAGATCGAACATCGTGAGATCAAGATCGAGGGGACTTGGGGCACCGAATTCGCCGGTGGCAAGGGCCATCTGATACTCAGCGGCAACCATACCTGGAGCCCGGACGCGGTGTTCAAGGGGCAGGCTCGTTGGTGGCGCGGTAGTAACGTGAATGATAGTGGTAGCTCGCTAATCCCCAATCCGGATTTTCTCGCCGGCAATACGAGCGCGCCGAAGGCCAAGCTCCAGGATCACACCGGCAGTACGGCTCGGACCCAGGGCGGGTTGATCTTGGGTAATACGGCCGCAACGCCCAGTACGGTTTTGGCCAAAGATGCCTTGAAGGGCCAGATGTTTGTGGGGCCGGGTGTGACGGTGGCCCCGTTCAATTTTGGCACGGCCTTTAACGGCAGTTGCTACAATGGCTGCAGCAACAATGAGCGCACGGGCATTGCTGCATGGGATTTCCTGGCGGTTCCCCATCATACCAGCACCTTCTTTGGCTACGCCAGCTTTGAAGTGCTGCCGAATGTCAAGGCCTCCGTCCAACTCAACTATGGTCTGTTGGCCGAAAAGAATTCCGGGGCGATTAAGCTGGGTGTCAATCCGATTACTAACTCCCCCAATCCAGGGGACCGCACCGCGGATTTGTTCTATGCCGACAATGCGTATTTGCCGGCCAGTATTGCTGCTCAGTTCGGGACTTTGACTTATACTGGCGGTCAGGCCAATGGCAACGTACCGAACCAGACACTGAAGATCGGCATAGACGGCTCCAACAATCGTTTTGCCAACCTTCCGCTTCCTAACGCTCCAGGAGCGCTTTATACCTATAACAATCTTTGCTCCACCGTCAGCCAGCCTTGTAACTACGTCAATCGCGCCTTGATGCGCGGTGTCTTCACCTTGGAAGGCACGCTGGGCGATGACTGGAAGTGGAACGCCTATATCCAATCGAGCAGTGTGCGGCTGCGCCAGCGTGTCTATAACAATCCTCTCGTTCTCCGTTACAACAATGCGGCGGATGCGGTGGTTGTGACGGCGGCAAATGTGGGCGCGTCCGGGCTTCCGGTCGGCTCTATCCAGTGCCGCGTCCTGCTGAATCCAGCCCTCGCTGGCGGGCCGGATGCCGCGGGCTGCCAGCCGATGAACCTGTTCGGCTTTGGCAATGTCTCCATAGCGGCGTCCAGATGGGTCAGTCCGGGTAACGATCCCCAGTCGGGAATTCTGGACAATGAAACGGTCTATCTGAATCAGACCGTGACGGCCGCCTCTATCCAGGGCGTTTTGCCTTGGGGGTTGCCGGCGGGCAATATCGCGGTGGCGACCGGCGCGGAATACCGGCTGGAACAAGCCCGGCAATTCAACCCCGATCCCGGGCGCAATGGCGCTTGGACGGCGGGCAATTTCACCAGCTTTGCCGGCCAGTACAATGTGGAAGAAGGTTTCCTGGAAGCCACCGTTCCGGTGCTGAAAGACGATTATGTCAATTCCTTGGAGTTCAACGCGGCCGGCCGCTTCACCCATTATTCCATCAGCGGCGATGTCCAGACCTGGAAATTGGGCGCGCTCAGCCAGGTCAATGACGATGTGAGATTGCGGGCGACTTGGTCGTTGGATATTCGCGCGCCTCTGATAAATGACTTTTTCTCGCCGGGCAGTATCGCCATGCACAACGATTGCCCGCAGTTCAACGGCGCCAAGCCGAATTTCGCCTGCCCGATTGTCGCGGGCGGCAATCCCAATCTTCAGCCCGAAAAGTCCATTACCCTATCGGCAGGCTTTGTTCTCACGCCGCACTGGATTGAGGGCCTAACCGTGTCGGTGGATTGGTACTCCATCTCGCTGCACGGCTTGATCGTCAAGACTGGCTTTGCTGACATTGTCGCCCGCTGCTTCGCGGGCGAGACGGTTTATTGCAATCAGATCGACGGTCTAAATGGCAATTTTTATTCGTCGGTCAGAGAAGTGCCGGCGAATGCTCAAGCCCAGACCACTTCGGGGTATGACTTCGACGTGCGTTACGGCATGGATTTGTTCAGCGGTAGACTGGACTTGGGTTTCAGCGGCAACTACACGGACGATTTCAGCCGTACGCTGACTGGCATAACCTTCCAGGGAGCTGGATCGTATGGCGGCTTTTTCAACTCCGGCGCGCCTAAGTTCCGTGCCATTTTCAACAGCACCTATTCCGAAGGTCCCTGGTCGTTCACCGCCCAGACGCGCCTGTATGGGGCGGCGGTGATGGAAAAGGGTAATGAGGGTAATCCGCTCATTCCGGCCTTTGCTTATAACTTTACCGGTGGCGTCGTTAGCTCCTTCTCGGGCCGTGTTGCTCCCTCCGATGTGGTGGGCGGTCTGGCGGTGCCGTTTACCGCCTTCCTGGACTTGCGGGCATCCTATGATGTCGATGACAATTTCCAGGTCTATGGGGCGGTCGATAACTTCTTCAACAATCCTCCGCCGATCACCAGCACGAGTGGCAATACCAGGGAAGAATTGTTTGACCGGATCGGGCGCACCGTTCGTCTTGGCGTGCGCTTCAGGAGCAACTGAAGTCATTTAAGTCTCGTTGAGGGGCCGCATGCGCCAAGCGCATGCGGCCTTTTCATTTGCGCGCCATGCCATTGCGCGCCGCATGGAGCCTCAAGTCCCGCGCGGCCAAGGCGGATCCGGCGGGCCCGAAATTAACCATTTGTTAATTTCTTGTTTCCCTTTGGCACCGTCCCCGTCAGTATGGCGGTCATGTGGATCGTCCCCAAAAGCATGGCGCAACTGACCGGGGTTCTGGTGACCAGCATCGTCGCCTTCGGCACGGATTTGGATGTCTATTACGCCATGCCGCTGGGCGTGTTCGCGGGCGCGCTGGCGCTCTTCTTTGTTTCGCTGTCGGAAGCCCAAGAAGGCCTTAAAGACGAGGCTTCCCAAAACGCCTATCGCGTCAAGTCGCGCAGCCGCCGGTAAATCAGGCGGTATCCGGCGGAATATTATTCAGCGAATTTTCCAGCTCCTGGAAGCTGGGCTGATATCCCGATTCACCGGCCTTTGCTGTCATGATGTTTCATGATATATCATGATAACGGAGGCTTTCATGTCCATTCGAGAAAAATTCGCTACCCAGGTCGATCCCGCCCTCTTGGACCGTGTCCGCGGTTTGGCACGCAGCGAGGGACGGCAAGTTCAGTCCCTGGTGGAAGAGGCCTTGTCCGATCTGATTGCAAAGCGCCAGCAAAAGGCCCCCCGTACCCATGTGATGGCCTCTTACCATGCCAGCCATGCGCGGTTTGGTTCTCTCTATAAGAAGCTGGCTGAGTGACCGATTATTTGACGGTGGTGGAAATACTCGCCATCCACGCCGATCAAATCGATCGCCATGGCGGGGCGGAAGGCGTCCGCGATCCGGGCCTTTTGGAAGCGGCCCTGTTTCGTCCGCAGACCGGCTATTATTCCGATTTGATCGAGGAAGCCGCCGCGCTGTGGGAAAGCCTTGCCCAGAACCATCCGTTTATCGACGGTAACAAGCGGGTCGCGTTTGCCGCGACATATACGTTCCTGGCTATCAATGGCGCGGAGCTAACGGCGGACGCCGATATGACTTACAGCTTTATTGCCGGTCTCTATCGGTCCAATCATTTCGACTTTGAGCATCTGAGTGCGTGGCTGCGGGAAAATTGCCTGTTCGACAAAGACAGGCAGCGCGGCACGAGCCGATAGAAATCAGGCGGTATCCGGCGGGATATTGTTCAGTGAATTTTCCAGCTCCTGGAAGCTGGGCTGATATTCGCTCGGCACGCTGCCGCGGCCGATTTCCACCGACACTTGCGCGGCATTGCCATGCAGATGCGCCACCAGAATGTCGCGGATCACGTGATAGAACAGCGCATCCTCGTCGATCACCGCCTTCAGACGCGTGCCCAAGGGGCCGACAATACCATAGGCGAGGAACACGCCCAGGAAGGTGCCGACCAGCGCCGAGCCGATCATCTCGCCCAGCACTTCCGGCGGTTCGCTGATCGCGCCCATGGTTTTGATAACGCCCAACACGGCGGCGACGATGCCCAAGGCCGGCAGGCCGTCGGCCATGGACTGAAGCGCATTGGCGCCCACCAGGGCTTCGTGATGGTGCTTTTCCAGCTGCTTTTCCATGGCGGTTTCAACCTGGTGCGGATCTTCCAGGCTCATGGTCATCATGCGCAGCGTGTCGCAAATGAAATCCAGTGCGAAATGATCCTTGCAGATCTTGGGATAGCGCTTGAAGATGGACGATTCGTCCGGCTTTTCAATATGGGCTTCCAGGGCGATCAGGCCCTTGGACTTCATGGTCTTGGTCAGCAGGAACAGCAGGCAGAGCAGGTCGTTATAATCTTTGGGTTTCCATTGCGGGCCGGAGATCACCTTGCCCAGCGAGCCGGCGATCTTTTTCACGTTGTACACGGAGCCGGCGATCAGCATGGCGGCGATGGCGGCGCCGAAAATGGTCAGCATTTCATGCGGCGCCGCCTCGATCACCACGCCCAGCGAGCCGCCGGTCATCAGGTAGCCGCCGAACACGCAGGCGAAAAGAACGACAATGCCGCCAATCTGAAGCATGAAAAACCCGCGAAATCCTGGGCTGCAGTATTAACGCCAGGGC
>DATEIA010000155.1:0-8614 GCA_035279305.1 Rhizomicrobium sp. | reverse complement strand
GACCAGGATGCCGCCCTTGGCGGTTCCATCCAGCTTGGTCATCACCAAACCGGTGACCGGCACCGAGGCCGAAAAAGCCTCCACCTGGCTCAGCGCATTCTGTCCGGTGGTGGCATCCAGCACCAGGAGCACCGCATGGGGTGCGGACGCATCCAGCTTCTTGATCACCCGGGCGATTTTTTCCAATTCGGCCATCAGCCCGGCCTTGTTCTGCAAGCGGCCCGCGGTATCGATGATCAGAATATCGCTGCCATGAAGGCGCGCCTTTTCCAGAGCCTCGAAGGCAAGGCCCGCCGCATCGCCGCCGGCTTTGGTGGCGACGAACTGCGCCTTGGCGCGGTCCGCCCAGACCCCAAGCTGTTCGATGGCCGCGGCGCGGAAGGTATCGCCCGCCGCCAGGGTGACCTTGGCCCCGCCTTCGGCCAGCCGCTTGGCCAGCTTGCCGATGGTGGTGGTCTTGCCGGTGCCATTGACCCCCGCCACCAGGATGACAAAGGGCTTTATGCCGTCCTGCGCCGTCAGGGGCTTTTGCACGGGGGCGAGCAGGGCGGCGATTTCGCCGGCCAGAGCCGATTTGAGCTCGCGTTCGGTGATTTCGGCGTCATAGCGGCCCTTGGCGATGGCCGCGACCAGCTTCTTGGCCTGGCCCGCGCCCATATCGGCGCGGATCAGTGCCTCTTCCAGCGCCGCGATGGTATCGGTATCCAGTTTCTTCTTGGTGAGGATCTCGCCCAGCCCGGTCTTGGCCAGGCCGGACTTCAGGCGGTCGAAAAAGGTGGGCGGCGGCGGTGCAGCGCCGAAAGTTCTCATAGCGGTAAACCTGTCAGATGCTCGCCGCTGCGGCCCGTGATGCGCACGTCCAGAAAGGTGCCATGCGCGATATCGCCGATTGCCACCGGTGTGAAGCAGGGGGTGCGGCCAATGCCGCCTCTTTCCATCAACACGGTGTGGCGCGATCCGATCATTGAATCCAGACGTGCTCTCAGTGCCACCTCGCCCTTGTGACGAAGCCTGGCGGCGCGCTGCTTGACGGTGGCGCCCGGCAGTTGGGGCATTCTGGCCGCCGGCGTCCCCGGCCGGGGCGAAAAGGCAAAAACATGCAGGCGCGACAGTCCGGCATCGTTCACCAGGCTGAGGCTATTTTCGAACATCGCCTCGCTCTCGGTGGGAAAGCCCGCGATCAGGTCGGCGCCGAAGGCGGCTTGCGGACGGTAGCGCCGCACCATGTCGCAGAAGCGCACCACATCGCCGCGGCTGTGCCGGCGCTTCATGCGCTTGAGGATCAGATCGTCGCCCGACTGGGCCGAAAGATGAAAATGCGGCATCAATTTTTCTTGCTCCGCGATCATGCGCATCAGGACCGGATCGGCTTCGATGGCGTCGATGGACGACAGGCGCAGGCGTTTGAGTTCCGGCACCAAACGCAACAGCTTTTCCACCAGCGTTCCTAGGGATGGAGCGCCGGGCAGGTCGCCGCCATAGGAGGTCAGATCGACGCCGGTCAATACGATCTCGGCAAAGCCCTTTTCCACCAGACGGCGGGCCTCGCTCACCACCGCGCCCAGGGGCACGCTGCGGCTGTTGCCCCGGCCATAGGGGATTACGCAAAAGGTGCAGCGATGATCGCAGCCATTCTGGACCTCCAGGAAGGCGCGGGTCTTGCCGTCAAAATGATCCACCATCTGCGGCGCGTTTTCCGCCACGCGCATAATGTCGTTGACGCGGATTCTCTCGCTGATGCCGGCACCGAAAGCTGCATAGGCCTCGGCGCTGAGCTTTTCGCGGTTGCCGAATACCGCATCCACTTCCGGCATGACGGCGTAGGTCTGAGGCTCGATCTGGGCGGCGCAGCCGGTGACGATGATCCGGCGCGCGGGATTCTCGCGCTTGGCCCGGCGGATCGCCTGGCGCGACTGGCGCACCGCTTCCCTTGTCACGGCGCAAGTGTTGATCACCAAGGTATCGCGCAATTGCGCCTCACCGGCGCGGCTTTTCAGCGCCTCGCTCTCATAGGCGTTCAGGCGGCAACCAAAGGTGACGACTTCGACCGTCATTGTGCGGCAATCACAATTTGTCCAATTCCAGCCGGCCGCGGAACGGCAGGGCGGTGGGACCGGTCATCAGCACATGATCATCGGCCTGCCGCCATTCGATGGTCAACGCGCCGCCATCCAGCAAAAGTTCGGCCTTGCGGTCCACCAGCCCGCGCCGCATGGCGGCGACGGCGGTGGCGCAGGCGCCGGTGCCGCAGGCCAAGGTGATGCCCACGCCGCGCTCCCACACCCGCATACGGATGCGCGCCCGATCCAGCACCTGGGCGAATTCGACATTGGTGCGGTTGGGAAAGAAGGGCAGGGTTTCGATTTTGGAGCCCAGTGGGGCGACCGGCGCCTTCTGGACATCGGGCACGAACAGCACGCAATGGGGATTGCCCATCGAGACGGCGCTGGCCGGCAGGACGGTGCCGCCGACATCCAGGGGGAAATTCACCGTGTCGACCTCGCTGGCCAGAGGAACCTGGTGCCACTCCAGCCTGGGCGGTCCCATGTCCAGCATCACCAATCGCTTGCCGGCATCGCTGCAGGTCAAGATGCCGCCCTTGGTGGAAAGCTTGACCCGCGCCAGCCCGCGTTCGTCGAGCAACAGCCTCGCGACACAGCGCGTCGCGTTGAAACAGGATTCCGATTCCGAGCCATCGGCATTGTAGAACTGAATGCCGGCATCGGTCTCCGCGCCGCCGGGGCGGATCAGGACCACCGTGTCGCAGCCGACGCCGAAATGCCGGTCGGCAATCGCTTTGGCCTTGGCGCCGTCCATGCCGATGGCGTGTTCGCGTGCGTCGAACACCACGAAATCATTGCCCAGGCCATGCATTTTGAGGAATGCGGTCATGGGGGCCTTATAGTTGGCCGTGGCAGCCTTTTCCATCGCCCTTTTTGATTGCTTGGCCGCTGGAAAATTTCCATGCTGCCCCAGCCAAATACCAGCCAAATATCAGTCAAAACCCGGACAAGCCCATGCGCGTGAACCTGTTTGCCTTGCTGCTCGGGTCCGTGCTCGGTTTCGTCCCGGCCATAGGAGCCTTAGCCGTGCCCCAATCCTCCTCCGTTCCCGACGATCCCTATGCCTGGCTGGAAGAGGTGCATGGCCAAAAGCAGCTCGCCTGGGTGAAAGAGCAAAACGCCAAGTCGCTGGGATTGCTCAAGGCCGATCCGCGCTATCAGAAGAATTACGACTCCATCCTGGAGGTGCTGGATGCCACTGACCGCATTCCGATGGGCAATCTCAGCCACGGCTTTGTCTATAATTTCTGGCAGGACGCCAAAAATCCCAAGGGCGTGTGGCGGCGCACCTCCATCGCGGAGTATCGCAATCCCGCGCCGCGCTGGGAGCTGTTGCTGGATGTCGATGCGCTGGCGAAAACAGAGAAGGAAAATTGGGTCTTCAAGGGCGCGGAATGTTCGCCCGGCGAAATACGCTGCCTGATCCGGCTATCGCGCGGCGGCGGCGATGCCGTGGTGCTCCGCGAGTATGACCTGAAGACCAAAAGCCTCGCGTCTGACGGCTTTGCCATGCCCGAGGCCAAGACCGACGCCAGCTATCTGACCGACGACAGCGTGATGTATGCCACCGCCAAGGACGGCGAGACCACATCCGGCTATGCCCGCATCGTCAAGCAATGGCGGCGCGGCGAGCCCCTGACAGCGGCCAAGACCCTGTATGAGGGCGAGGTCAGCGATGTGGCGTCCGCGCCCGCCACCTTCCATACCAAAGAGGGCGATACCGGCCTGGTCGTGCGGGCGGTGAGTTTCTTCGAAAGCGACTATTTCGTCTTGGAGAAAGCCGGCGTGCGCAAGCTCGCCATGCCGCGCTCTGCCGATGTCAAAGGCTTTTTCAACGGTGCCTGGATCGCGACCCTGCGCCAGCCGTTCGACGAGGCTGGCGTCAGCCTGCCCAAGGGCGCGCTGGTGGCGTTTCGTGACGGCGCCCAACCCGGTCAAATGAGCCCGCAAGTGATCTTCGCGCCGGGGCCGCGCCAGTCGGTCGAAAGCGTGGGCACCGGGCGCGACAAGATCTATGCCGTCATCACCGACAATGTGATCGGCGCGGTACATGTCTTCACCGCCGACGGCGGCGCCTGGCGCGACAGGGTGCTGAATTTGCCGGGACAGGGATCGGCGGACATCGTTTCCGCCAATGATTTCGGGCCGGAAGCGTTGTTCAGCTTCCAGAATTATTTGACGCCCACCACGCTCTATTTCGATGGCGGCAATGATGCGCCGCAGCCGATCAAATCGCTGCCGGCGCGGTTCGATGCTTCGAACCTGGTTACGGAGCAGTTTGAAGCCACCAGCAAGGATGGCACCAAAATTCCCTACTTCGTTACACGGCCCAAAAACCTAAAAGGTCCGGCGCCCACGGTGCTTTACGGCTATGGCGGCTTTGAAGTCTCGCTGCTTCCCGGTTACAGCGCCAATTTCGGGCGGCTGTGGCTGACCCATGGCGGTATCTATGTGGTGGCTAATATCCGGGGCGGCGGCGAGTTCGGGCCGGCTTGGCATGACGCGGCGCTCAAGACCAAGCGCCAGCGTGCCTATGACGATTTCGAAGCGGTGGCGGCGGATCTGGCGCGGCGCGGCCTGACCACACCCAAGCAGCTGGGCATCATGGGTGGCTCCAATGGCGGACTGCTGGTGTCCACCGTGATGGTGCAGAAGCCGGAGCTGTTCGGCGCGGTGGTGTGCCAGGTGCCGTTGATCGATATGATCGCCTACAGTCATATCGGCGCGGGCGCGAGCTGGATCGGCGAATATGGCGATCCGGCGATTCCGGCGGAGCGCGATTACATTCTGACGTATTCGCCGTACCAGAATGTGAAAGCGGGCGCGGCCTATCCGCCGGTGTTTTTTGTCACCGCCACCAGCGACGACCGCGTCACGCCGGTGCATGCCCGCAAGATGGCGGCCAAGATGATGAGCCAAGGCCATCAAGTTCTGTTTTATGAAAATACCGATGGCGGCCACGCCGCCGCCGCCGATCACCGGCAGTCGGCGGAAATGTGGGGACTGTCTTTCGTCTATCTGGCGCAGAAGCTGGGTCTGATGCCGTAACTGCGCCATCACTGCGCAAAGAAAAAGCCCGCCGGTGGGTGGCGGGCCTTGCCTTCTAGCGTCCTTTGGCCATGCGCGGCTTGGGCGGCGCCGGGGGTGCCTCCTTGGGCTTGGAGGCCTTGTAGATCTTGGTCAGGGCCTCGCGGCTTTTGACGGCGGAGGCGGACATATCGGGCAATTTGGGCATGGGGGAACTTTCGGGTGGAACTTCTGGGCCACCTTAAGGCTCTGGCATAGGTCCGTAAACGGAGGATCCGGTATGGCGGCCCGGCGCTTTATCCAGCCCTAGGGGACAGGTGCCTTTTCTGCCCACCCGGCCACTCGCCTAAGCTCGCGGCGTTCGGCGCTCAAATCGATCCACTGGATCGATTTGACCGGCTTCGCCGGTCGCGCCTCACCCATAAACGGACGATCCGGTATGGCGGACCCGCGCGATATCCAACCCTAGCAATCCGGCCCTCGGACTGGCGCCTCAGGCCGCTCGTCCTAACTTGGCGGCGTCCCGGCCTCGCGTCGCGCTTGGCCGCGCGCCGCTGCGGCGTTCGGACCTCAAATCGGTCCACCGGACCGATTTGACCCGCTTTGCGGGTCGGTCCTCACCCCGGTGCGGCCCCTTGGATGCCCAGCCGCACCAGATAGACCGACTGGGAGGCGCACATCCACAGCCAGTCGCGCTTGGGACCGCAGAAGCTGACATTGGCGCAGACCTCCGGCAGGCGGATGCGGCCGATGATTTTGCCGGCCGGGTTCCACACCGTGACGCCGCAATAGCCCAGCGGCGCGTTCGATCCCGACCAGACATTGCCCGCCATATCCACCCGGTGTCCGTCGGGCCCGCAATGCACCCCATCCACATCGCAATCGGTGAAGCGGCGCTGATTGGCGATTCCGCCCCCCACCACATCGGCCACATCGATGCCGCCGCGCCAGGCGAAATAGACCTTGGAATAGTCCGGCGAGAAGGCGATGCCGTTGGCCACCAGCCCCAGCCTGCCTTCCAGCACCACGTCGAGCCGGCCGCTGGGATCCCAGCGATAGATGCTAGGCGGGCGCACCTGATGGCGTGAGCCGACAATGCCGGCGCCGCCATTGCCGGGCGCATCCTTGTAGAGGCCCTTGGGATTAAGCGGGCCCACACCGTCATCGGGATGGCCTTCCGCCAGCTGCGCGCCGTAATAGGGATCGGTGAACCAGATGCTGCCGTCCTTGTGAGGCGCGATGTCGTTGGGCGAATTCAGCGGCTGGCCGTTGTAATTGTCGGCCAGGATGGTCATGGAGCCGTCATGCTCCCAGCGCACGACCCGGCGCAGATAATGCTGCGCGCTGATCTGGCGGCCCTGGAAGTCGAAGCTGTTGCCGTTGGAATTGAAGGACTGGCGGCGGAATTCCGTGACCTCGCCGGTCTCCCAGATATAGCGATACTGGATGTCTTTGGAGACGTCGCTGAACACCACATACTGGCCCTGGCCGCTCCAGGCTGGGCCTTCCGCCCATTCAAAGCCGGTCTTGACGCGCTTGATCGCGCTGTGGCCGATGAAGACTTCACGGGCGCTGGGGTCCAGCAGCAGGATGTCGGGATCGGGATAGGTGTTGGGCGGCGCGTCCGGACCGTAGGGGCGGCCATTCAGGATCGAACTGGAGGGTGCGAAGACCGGTTTGTCCTGCGCAAAAGCCAGGGTCGGAGCGGCAACCGCCGCGCCCGCGAGCAGGCCGCGGCGCGTCAGATCGAGGGTCATGCAAGTCCTCCCTAGTGTCGCGGTTTCGAAGTTCGCACTATCATCGATATCAGGCTCCTAGCGAACTTCGAAACCGAAACGACACTAGGAATCAATAAGTTGCTAGTGTCCTTCGATTCCGAAATTCGTACGGAATTCGATATAGAGATCATGCGAATTTCGGAATCGGGACACTAGTATGTTGTTCTGGGACGAAACTGGAACCTGGCTGACCCACACTGTCAATGCAGCCCGACCCTCCTCTTGAGGGAGGGTGGAATTTTATCTAGCCAGGCGCTGCGCCCGGCCTTCAGCCCGGGCTTGCGCCTTGGATATTCACCCGCAGCAAATAAAGCGACTGGGTGGCGGTCATGAACAGATGGTCGCGCTTGGGCCCGCCGAAGCAGAGATTGGCGCAGCCTTCCGGCAGACGAATGCGGCCGATCAGCTTGCCGGACGGATTCCACACTGTGACACCGCAATAGCCCAGCGGCGCCGAGGAGCTGGCCCAGATATTGCCGGCCTTGTCGGCGCGCATGCCATCGGGCCCGCAGCGCACGCCGTCCACCATGCAGTCGGTGAACAGGCGCAGATTGGCGACTTTCTTGCCCTGGATATCGCCGACAAAAATCCGCCCTCCACGAATGGCATAGAGCTTGGTGTAATCGGGCGAGAAGCACAGGCCATTGGGGTTAAACCCGGCTTCGAACGGCACCGCCACTTCGACCTTGCCACTGGGATCGACGCGATAAATATGCATCGGCAGCGTCTGGTGCATGCCGCCGATCAGGCCAACGCCGCTGTGACCGACGCGCGGATCGCGCAAGCCCCCCGGATTGGTAGGGCCATCGCCGTCATCGGGATGGCCTTCCGCCATGTTGCCGCCATATTGCGGATCGCTGAACCACACGCTGCCGTCCTTGTGCGGCGCCAAGTCGTTGGGGGAGTTAAGCGGCTTGCCCTCGAAACTGTCGGCGACGATGCTCATCGAGCCATCTAGCTCCCAGCGCACCACGCGGCGGAAATAATCCTGGGTGGAAAGCTGGCGGCCCTGGAAATCGAAACTGTTGCCGTTGGTCGAGAAAGACGGTCGGCGCATGATCGAAACCTGGCCGGTCTCCCACAGATAGCGATAAAGCGTGTCGTTCTTGACGTCGCTGAAGATGGTGTAGAGCCCCACCGACGACCAGGCGGGGCCTTCCAGGAAATGAAACCCGGTGGCGGCGCGGCGGATGGTTTCCTGGCCGATCAAGAGGCTGCCGAAACTGGGATCCAGGCGGATAATGTCGGGATCGGGCGAGGCGGGCGGCGGCGCATTGGGGCCGAAATCGCGGGGCGGATTGGTGATCACCGACAAAGGCGTGCCGAATTGCGGCTTGTCCTGGGCAAGGGCCCCGCCGCGCAGCGACGGAAGATTGGGCGTGAGCGCGGCGGCGCCCGCCAGCATCAGGCGGCGATTGATAGGATGGGGCATGGGCTCCTCTTTGGCGTTCGGCCGGTTCTTTTGGCGGGAGCATCGAAGGGGGGGCGGAACCTGTCAACAGGTCGGTACTAACCGCCCCGCATCGCGTCGGCGATCTGCTGCGACAGTTTCCGCGCGCTGGTTTGCATTTCCGCCACGATCAGCGCGCCGCGGGGATCGAGCGTGGTTTTGCGCAACAGCCGGGTGCCGGCTTCCATGGCGGCCAGGGTATTGCGCATGTCGTGGCCCAGGCCGGCGCGGAATCCTTCGTGCAGCCGCGCATTCTCCTTTTCGCTCGCCGCAAGCTTGAAATGCAGGTCGAGATG
>DATEIA010000154.1:0-8919 GCA_035279305.1 Rhizomicrobium sp. | reverse complement strand
GATCGACCAGTACAAGCCGCATCCCAATTTCACCTGGTCGATCCATCTGGATGGCGACAAGGCGATGCACGACAAGTCGGTGTGCCAGGACGGCACCTATGACCGCGCCATCGCCGCCATCAAGCTGGCCAAGTCCAAGGGTTTCCGCACCCAGATCAACTGCACCTTGTTCGACGGCACCGATCCCGAGCGTACCGCCAAGTTCTTCGACGAAATGATGGCGATGGGCGTGGACGGCATGACGGTGTCGCCGGGCTATGCCTATGAGCGCGCGCCCGACCAACAGCACTTCCTCAACCGCGAGCGCACCAAGAAAATGTTCCGCGAGATTCTCAGCCGCGGCAATGGCGGCAAGAATTGGGAATTCACCAATTCCGGCCTGTTCATGGACTTCCTGGCCGGCAACCAGACCTATGAATGTACCCCCTGGTCGATGCCGTTGCTCACCGTGTTCGGCTGGCAGAAGCCTTGCTACCTGCTGGGCGAAGGCTATGCCAAAACCTTCACCGAGCTGATGGAAGGCACGGAGTGGGAGAAATACGGCGTCGGCAAGTATGAGAAATGCGCCAACTGCATGGTGCATTGCGGCTTCGAAGGCACCGCCGCCACCGATGCGATTCGGCATCCGCTCAAGATGCTGCCGATCCTGATGCGCGGGGTGAAGACCAACGGTCCGATGGCGCCGGAAATCGACCTGTCAAAACAGCGCCCGGCGGAATTCACCTTCTCGCGTCATGTCGAACACAAGATGTCACAAATCCGCGCCGGCAATTCCAACACCACAGAGATCGAGGCAGCGGAGTAATTCCGCGAACGCCTTGTTCGAACTGCGCGCGGTGCGGATCAGCGCCGGCACCTGGCCTGGCTTGCGCAACACCGAACCCAGCACCCGGCCAAGGGCAATGCCACCATCCGGGCGCATCGCCACCAACGCGGCGGGCGGCAGCACATGGCCGGCATCGTCGGAAATCACCCGCAAGGCCGCCAGCGGCAGGTTGCGGCGTGCCGCGAAGCGCGCGGCGACCTGGCTTTCCATGTCCACCGCCAGCGCGCCGGTTGTCGTGTGCAAGCCCGCTTTGGTTTGGGGATTTTCGATAATCACATCGCTGCCGAACAACTGGCCCTGATGGGCGAAAGGCAGCCGCGAGGCCAGCCGCACTCGCCAGCCTTCATGGCAGTCCCATTTCTCCAACCCGGTTATCACCTGATCGGCGATCACCACATCGCCCACATTCAAAAGTGGCGATAGAGCGCCCGCCAAGCCGATGGAAATCACCCCGCGCAGATCGCCATGCAGGGCATTGAGCTTTGCCATCAGGCTTTTCGCGTCGCCGCCGCCCGCCACCGCCACCACCCCCGCGACGCCGGCGAGTTTGGCCTCCTTGGCAAGCCCGGTAACGGCGAGGATGGTCATGGGTAAGCCCTACTTGTCATTCCCGGCCGAGCACAGCGCCGCTGCGCGAGGGGGTGAGCCTGCGGCGCCCGTAGGGCGTGAGCATGTCCTGTGGACATGCGAAAGCAGGCGAACCCCGCGAGCCCAAGCGAGCGGCCGGAAGGGAACCCAGGTGGATAGACCAGACCCAATCTTTCCACCTGGACCCCCTTGCCTCGCACTCGCTATCGCTCGTGCTCGCCGGGGATGACAGGATGTGCGTGTCACAACCCAAACTCCACGCGGCGGCTGTTGCCGGTCTTAAGATTGCGGTAGCGCGCCAGGGCCCAAAGCGGGAAGAATTTCGGATAGCCGTGATAGTTCAGGTAGAACACACGCGGAAAACCGCCGCCGGTGTAATGCGGCTGGCTCCACAATCCATCCGGCTCTTGCGTCGCTTTCAGGTAATTGACGCCGCGCGCCACCGCCGGATGATCGACCGCGCCCGCCGCCATCAATCCCAGCAGCGCCCAGGCGGTTTGTGAGGCGGTCGAAGGCGCAGGCTCATAACCTTTGTAATCCAGTCTGTAGCTGTCGCAATTCTCGCCCCAGCCGCCATCCGGATTCTGGATCGCCACCAGCCAATCGGCGCCGCGCTTCATGGCGGCATGGCCCGGCACAAGCCCCGCGCCGTTCAGACCCGCCAGCGCCGACCAAGTACCGTAGATATAGTTGACGCCCCAACGGCCCCACCAGCTTCCGTCATCGCGCTGGGTACGAACCAGATAGTCGATGCCCGCCTTCAAACGCGGATCATCATTTTTCGCGCCCAGTTGCGCCAGCATGCCGACGCAGCGCCCCGACACGTCCTCGGTGGGCGGGTCCAGCAGGGCGCCATGATCGGCGAAGGGAATATTGTTGAGATAATAATAGCTGTTGTCGGCGTCGAAGGCGCCCCAGCCGCCGCCCCGGCTCTGCATCCCCTCGACCCATTCCGCACCGCGTGCGATGGCTTCTTCATAACCGTCGCGCGTCTTGGCCCGGTCCATCGCCATCACCACCACGGCGGTATCATCCAGGTCGGGATAATAATCGTTGCGATACTGGAAAGCCCAGCCGCCGGGGCGTACATCGGGCTTTTCCTCGGCCCAGTCGCCCTTCACATCCAGCACTTGCAGCGGTTTTAGCCATTCCAAGCCGCGCTCCGCCGCATCTTCGGCGCGCGCATTCTTGGTTTCCAGCAAGGCATGGGCAACCAAGGCGGTGTCCCACACCGGCGAAACGCAAGGTTGGCAATAAGCCTCGCTGTCCTTGACGATCAGCAGATTCTCCACCGATTTGCGGGCGATGGCGCGGTCGGGATGATCCGGCGGATAGCCCAGCACGTCATACATCATCACGCTGTTGGCCATGGCGGGATAGATCGCGCCCAAGCCGTCCTCGCCATTCAGCCGTTCGGTGGTCCAGACGCGGCATTTTTCGATGGCGCGGGCACGCAAGGTTTTGGGCCAGGGCACCAGTTTCAAAATCCTGTCCAATACACCGAAGAACAGCGACCAGCCGGCGCTCTGGTGCGGCGCGCGCGGGCTCGCGGCGGGCACACCAGGCACGAACAATTCCGGCACATGGATGCCGCGGGGATTGCGCGCAATGGGTTTGAGCGCCGCCAGTACCAACAGCGGCACGATCACGGTACGCGCCCAATAGCTCATCTTGGACAGATGCACCGGGAACCAGCGCGGCAGCAGGATCAACTCCACCGGCACGGTGGGGACATTGGCCCAACTGGTTTCGCCATACAGCGCCAGCAGGATTCGGGTGAAGACATTGGCCTTGATGGCGCCGCCGCGCGCCTTGAGCGCCTCGCGGGCCCGCGCCATATGCGGCGCGTTTATGTCATCGCCGATCATCTTGAGGGCGAAATAGGCTTTCACCGTCGCGGAAATATCGAAGGCGCCGTCGTGATAGAGCGGCCAGCCGCCATGGGCGCCCTGGATGCGGCGCAGATAGACACCGATCTTGCGCTCCAATTCCAGATTGGGCGTCTCGGCCAGATAGTGCACCAACAGGACATATTCCGCCGGAATGGTGGCGTCGGCCTCCAGCTCATAGACCCAATGTCCATCCGGTCTCTGCTGGGACAGGATCGCATCGGTGGCGGCACGGATCGCACCTTCCACGTCATGCAAAGGAGGGGGCGCAAATTCGCCGGGGTTCATCTGGTTCATGACGGCACTATAAGTGCAGATGCTTGAGGGCCAAAGCGGCCGCCGTTTCGCCCGACCGCAACGCGCCCTCGATGGTGGCGGGCAGGCCGGTCTGGGTCCAGTCGCCAGCCAAAAACAGGTTGCGCCACTGGGTTTTGGCGCCTGGACGGCGGGCGTCCTGGTCCGGGGTGGCGGCGAAAGTGGCGCGCTTTTCCTTGACGATCTGCCAAGGAGGAATGGGGGCCCGGATGCCCAGCGCCTTGCTCACATCCCCCCAGATGCGGATGGCAAGGTCTTCGCGGTCCTGATCGACAATGGCGTCTGCTCCCGACACCGTCACCGAGATACGGTCCTTGAAAGGGAATATCCATTCCGCCGTGCCGCCGATCACCCCCAGCATGGGTGGCGCCCCTGCGGGCCCCGCGATCTTGAAATGCGCATTGACGATAGAGCGAAAATCGTTCGGCACGGTAAGACCTGGAATCAGGTCGGCGGCGCTCCAGGGCGGCACCGCCATCACCACCACGTCGTCCGGCGCAACCGGCAAGGCTGCCTCGGCCGTATCAAGAGCCATCGCATGACGTCCGTCAAAGCTCAGGCCGCGCAATCGTGTTCCCATTTTCACGGATACGCCCCTGCTTTGCAGAAATGACAAAGCCGGATCGACAAAGGCAACTCCCAGGGTGGGATGGGCAATGCGCACGCGATAGGCCCGTCCGCCCCTGGCGAAGGTTCCGCGCACGATGGCGCCCGCCAGCAGGGCCGAGGCTTCCTCCGGCTGGGTGTTGAGCGCGCCGAGAAAGAAGGGCTGCAACAGCCTTTCCCACAACACGCCCCTGCAGGCGAGAACGTCCGAGATGCGCTTGCCCGGCTTGGCCGCCAACAGCTTGAGGAGCGCGAGATAGTCCTGGAGCTTGGTACCTGGAACACGGCGGTTCTTGTCGAACAGCCAAAACGGAACAACGCTGTCGTTCGGTGCGATGCGCCAGCGCGCTCCGTCGCGGAAATCGACAAAGGAGACGCCCACTTCGTCGAGCTTGATAAGCGCATGCTCCGCGCCGATGGCGCGCACATAGTCCATCACCGCGCGATTGCCGGAGAGCACGAAGTGATTGCCATTGTCGATGACGCCATCGATGGCGGCATCGTAATAGGAGCGGCAGCGCCCGCCCGCCTGACCGGCGGCCTCAATCACCGTGACGGCGACGCCGCGCGATGCCAGGATGGTGGCGGCTGAGAGACCAGCGAGACCTGCGCCGACGACGTAAGCTCTTTTGGTCATGCGTCCGTCACGAAAAGAGTCCTTGCCGCAACACCAGCGACAGCAACCGCGACTTGGGCAGCGACACGCGGCGGCGCGGCGGCGCAAAGCCTTGCGCCTCGCTGGCGCGCAGGATTTCGGAATAGACCGCGCCCATCAGGCGCGGCGTCTTGATCCGGCCGCGCGGCTTGGCCGCCAGGATGCAATGTGCCTCTTCATAATGATGGTGCGCCAGCTTCGCCACCTGGCGGCAGACGGCATCGATCTTGGGCTGGGTGACGATCGCGGCAGGGTCCATCTGGCGGCAGCAATCCATCTCTTCCAGATATTCGCGCGGCAGATAGAGGCGCCCGACCGCGGCGTCTTCATCGATGTCGCGCAGGATGTTGGTCAGTTGCAGGGCGCGTCCCAGATGATGTGCTAGTTCGAATCCCGGTCCTTCCTCCATGCCGAACACCTTGATGGAAAGGCGGCCCACGGCGCTGGCGACCCGGTCGCAATAAAGGTCCAGGGTGGCCAGGGTGGGCGCGACGATATCTTCCGCCACATCCATGTCCATGCCGTCCAGCACGGCCAGGAAATCTTCCAGCCTGAGGCCGTAGCGCGCCACGGCTGGCGCCAGGAAACGGACCTGCTGTGCAACCTTGCCGGAATAGAGATCCAAAAGATCGCCGCGCCACTGTTCCAGCTTTTCATGCCGCTCGGCGCGCGTGCCCACCCCGTCATCGGCAATATCGTCGACCTTGCGGCAAAAGGCATAGATCGCGAACATGGCGTCGCGCTCCTGCGCCGGCATCAGCCGCATGGCGATATAGAAGGAACTGCTGCTGGCCTTCTTCTTCACGGCCTTGGCGGCGGGCGCGCCGATATTTTCTGCGTTGGTCATGCGTGTCTCTGGGACGATCTGGTCAGGCGCATCAGCGCGAAAGCAGGAAAACGTTTGAGGAACAAAGCAGCCACATCCATCTTGGAATGATGCACCGGCTGGGAGAGAGGATCGCGGTTTATCAGCATGCGGTTGAGGTCATCGGCCAGGGTCTGGATAAGGTCGACTTCCATCGCCAGCCGGCCGTCTTTTATCCCGCGCGCGAAGGGCCGCGAAGTCTCCAGCAGCGCCGCATTCTGTCGCGCCAGGCCTGCGATAACCTCTGCCAAAGCCGGATTTGCGCGTCTTTCCGCCAGCGCCTCCACGCCGATCCCCGCCGCCGTCAATAGCGGTTCGGGGATATAGACCCGGTTCAGCTCGGAAAAATCCTTGGCGCAGTCCTGCAGATGGTTGATCACCTGCAGCGCGGCGCACAGCGCATCATTGGCCGGCCACAGATCTCTGCTTTCGCCATGCACATCCAGGACAAAGCGGCCCACCGGCATGGCGCTGTAGCGGCAATAGTCGATCAGCTCGTCCCAGTCCCGATAACGCAGCTTGGTGCAGTCCCGGCGGAACGCCTCCAGCAGATCCAGCGCATGGTCCGGGGTCAGGCCGCGTTCGGCCAAAGCGGTGCGCAGCGCCACGCCTTCGGGCACGAAATCGCTTTCCCCCACCAGGCTCAGACGCATCTGTTCCAGCAGCGCCAGTTTTTCTTCCGGCGGCGCGCAAGCATTGTCGGCGACATCGTCGGCGGCGCGCACGAATTTGTAGAAAGCCAGGACCGGCGGGCGGTGGCGGGGCGCGATCAGGAACGAGGCGACGGGGAAATTCTCGTCCTTGTGCCCCTTGCCGGACTGAAGTTGCGCCACATCCCTTGTTGCGGAGTTGGTCATGCCTGCTCCCCGGCCTTCTGCGCTTGAGCGCGGCCCTTCCACATGCCGCCCCTGCCCGACCAGTGCTGGATGGCGGACTGAAGTGTGAAGCCGGCATAAAAAACACCGATCAGCGGCAAGGCCAGCCCCCAGAGCGGCGACAAGCGGTAAAAACGCAGGATCGGCTGGAACATCACCGCCATGATGATCCAGGCCAGCCAGCCGGCCATCTGCGAGATGCCCCAGGCGAACAGTGCCGTCATCACCGGCGCCAGATAGACCATCGCCAGCCCCAGCAAGGTTGCCCCCAGCACCAGCGGCGAATAGCCGAGCTGGGCATAGGCGGTGCGGGTCACCATCTGCCGGATATCGGAAAGATGTTCGTAAGAACGAAGGCTGACGGCGCGATCGGTCAGGCCCAGCCAGATCAGGCCTTGGCTTTTCATCGCCCGGCCCAGGGCGCAGTCGTCGATGATGTTGCGGCGGATGGCGGCCAGTCCGCCCGCCCGCTCCAGCGCCGCGCGCCGCGCCAGCATGCAGCCGCCGGCTGCGGCGGCGGCCGGACTTTTCGGATTGTTGACGGCGCCGAAGGGGAACAGCATGTCGAAGAAAAATACAAAAGCGGGAATCAGGAAATGCTCGGCATAGCTTTTGCACGACAGCCGCGCCATCAGCGACACCAAAACCTTATCGCCGTCTTGCGCGCGCGACACCAGGCTTCGCAGATTGTCACGGCCATGGGCGATATCGGCATCGGTGAACCAGAGGAATTCCGGCGCGGGGTCGAAGACATTGGCGCTGGCATGGTCGCAGCCCTGCTTCATCGCCCACAATTTTCCGGTCCAGCCACTGGGGCGCGGCGTGCCGCTCAGCACCGTCAGGCGCTCTGCATCCAGCGCCCGCGCCAATTCGCCCGTGCCGTCGCTGGATTGATCGTCCACCAGCACAATGCGGAAGGAGCCGGGATAGTCCTGGGCCAGCAGGCTGCCGATGCTTTGCCGGATCACGTCGGCTTCGTTGCGGGCAGGCACCACCGCGACCACCGAAGGCCAAGTTGCCGGTTCCGGGACCGGGCTGGTATCGCGCTCCCGCAGCAGCCAGAAGCCACTCCGAAACAACAGCAGGTAAAGCCAGACCGCCAGGGGCACAAAACCGAACAGAATACCCGCGATCATTTGAGGTACCCGTTGTCGCGGAACCAGGTCAGAGCATCCTTGAGGCCATCGAGATAGGGCCGTGCCGTATAGCCCAATTCGCGTATGGCCTTTTGCGAACTGAAGAACATGCGATAGCGCGACATGCGCAAGGCATCGATGGTGAGGAACGGCTCCTTGCCGGTGACGCGCGCCAGTCCTTCCGCCGCCCAGGCCAAGGGGAAAAGGGGGCTGCGGGGAATTTTCCAGGTGGGCGCGCGGCGGCCCGACAAAAAGGCGATGTCGCCCAGCATGGTTTGAAGCGCCACATCGCTGCCGCCCAGAATGTAATTCTCGCCGATCTTGCCTTTGTCCAAAGCCAGCAGATGGCCCTGGGCGACGTCATCGACATGCACCAGGTTCAAGCCGGTATCGACAAAGGCCGGCATGCGCCCCGTGGCGGCTTCCACGATCACCCGGCCGGTGGGGGTGGGCTTGATGTCACGCGGGCCGATGGGGGTGGAAGGCGCCACGATCACGGCAGGCAGTTTTTCCGCCTCGATCAGGCGTTCTACTTCCCGCTCTGCCACCAGCTTGCTGCGTTTGTAGGCGCCGATCACGCTTTGCGGCGTGTGGCGCGAGGTTTCATCCACCGCCGCCGCGCCCGGCTTCAAGGCCGCGACCGAGGAGGTATAGACCACCCGCTCCACGCCGGTCTTCAAGGCCGCGCCCATGGTGGCGCGGGCGCCGGCGAGATTGTTGCGCTCGATCTCACCCGGATCGCGCGCCCACAAGCGATAATCGGCGGCGACATGGAACAGGTAACGCGCGCCCTTCAGGGCGGTCGCCATGGAGTCTTCATCGCGCATGTCGCCGGCGACCGGTTCGCAATGCACGCCCGCGATATTGAGACGCGAGGCGCTGGGGCGCATCAGCACCCGCACATGCATCCCACGCGCCACCAGGGCCCGCGCCACGGCGGACCCAACAAAGCCGGACGCACCAGTGACCAGCGCGATGTCAGACATTGCCGGACCCCGCAAAAGCTTTGCGGCCTTCTACACCTTGCCAATAAAGCAAGGCCGGCACACCCAGCACGATCTCGCGCGCCCGCTTGAGCAGCGAT
The DNA here is from genome assembly GCA_035279305.1 of Rhizomicrobium sp. Classification (GTDB taxonomy): domain Bacteria; phylum Pseudomonadota; class Alphaproteobacteria; order Micropepsales; family Micropepsaceae; genus Rhizomicrobium. The sequence continues at coordinate 80 of DATEIA010000154.1, read as the reverse complement.
ACCGCCACCCCCATCTCGGCGGGCAGGCCGAACAGAGGCGCCAGCATGGCATAGCCCCATTCCTGCACGCCGATGGCGGC
>DATEIA010000153.1:0-4422 GCA_035279305.1 Rhizomicrobium sp. | reverse complement strand
CCGCATCAAGCCGTCGCCCACCATCGCGGTGACCAGCAAGGCGCGCGAACTCAAGGCCGCCGGGCGCGACGTGATCGGGCTGGGCGCGGGCGAGCCGGATTTCGACACGCCGCAGAACATCAAGGACGCCGCGATCAAGGCCATCCATGACGGCCAGACCAAATACACCGCCGTGGAAGGCATTCCCGAACTGCGCGCTGCCATCGCCGCCAAGTTCAAGCGCGAGAATAATATCGACTACAAACCGTCCCAGACTTTCGTCTCGCCGGGCGGCAAGACCATTCTGTTCAACGCCCTGATGGCCACCATCAATCCGGGCGACGAGGTGATCGTGCCCGCGCCTTATTGGGTGTCGTATCCCGACATCGTGATGCTGGGCGGCGGCAAGCCGGTGATCGTGGAATGTTCGCTGGAAAACGGCTTTCGCCTGACGGCGGAACAGCTGGAAAAGGCGATCACGCCCAAAACCAAATGGCTGATCTTCAACCAGCCGTCCAATCCCACCGGCGCCTGTTATACGCGCGAACAGCTCAAGGCGCTGACCGATGTCTTGATGAAGCATCCCCATGTCTGGGTGTTGACCGACGACATGTATGAGCACCTGGTCTATGGCGGTTTCAAATTCACCACCGTCCTGGAAGTCGAGCCCGGGCTGTACGAGCGCACCCTCACCATGAATGGCGTGTCCAAGGCCTATGCCATGACCGGCTGGCGCATCGGCTATTGCGCCGGCCCGGAAGAGCTGATCAAGGCGATGGCCAAGCTGCAAAGCCAGTCGGCCACCAACGCCACCTCGATCTCGCAATGGGCCGCGGTGGAAGCCTTGAACGGCACCCAGGACTTCATTCCGAAATTCCAGAAGATCTTCGAGGAACGCCGCGACCTGGTGGTCTCGATGCTTAACCAGGCCACCGGCATCGAATGCCCCAAGCCTGAAGGCGCTTTTTATGTCTATCCGTCGATCCGCAAGCTGATCGGCAAGAAAACGCCGGGTGGAAAGGTGATCGACAGTGACGAAGTTTTCGCCGGCGAGTTGCTGGAAGCCACCGGCGTGGCGGTGGTGCATGGCGCGGCGTTTGGGCTTTCGCCTTTCTTCCGCATCTCCTACGCGACCTCCAACCAGGCGTTGGAAGAGGCCTGCAAGCGCATCCAGACTTTCTGCAACAGCCTGACCTGACGCGTTGGGCGGAACTTTTCCGCACAATTTCAGCCACTAACACTTGCGCCCGGCGGTATCGTAAGCGCGGTCTTAAGCATGCCGGCGTGCGCGAGGACGTGTTCCAGACCCGGCGGCGCAATTGCTGCAATCGCACAGTTTTGAAAGTCCAGCATAAAATTTTGTGACGAGCCCTTCCGCCGGCTTGCATTGCCCTCGCAACGGCGCGAGCATTTCCCATCTGGAAGGGCGTCAGGCCCATTCGCGGACCTGCCCACCAAGGCCATAGAAGGCCGTTGGCCTTCGAAAACGGAGGCGCGCATGTCCCAGGAAAGCAGCAAGGAACGTTCCACCAAAATAAAAGCGGCGCCGCGTGCCATCGCGCTGATCGGCCCGCATGGCGGCGGCAAGACATCCCTGCTGGAAAGCATCGCCATCATCACCGGCGCGGTTGCGCGCAAGGGCAGCGTGACCGCCGGCTCGAGCCTGGGCGACAGCGCCCCACAAGCCCGCGCCCGCGCCATGAGCACCGAATTGAATGTGCTGACCACGCAATATCTGGGCGAGGAATTCACCTTTTTGGATTGTCCCGGCTCCATCGAATTTCTCGGCGACACGTTGAACCTCCTGCCGGGCATCGATGCCGCTATCGTGGTGTGCGAACCCGATGCGGCCAAGGTGATGATGCTGCAACCCTTCCTCAAGCGGCTGGCCGATGCCCATGTGCCGCATCTTTTGTTCGTCAACAAATTCGACAAGGCGCGCGGGTCCTTGCGCGCCCTGCTGGCGTCGCTGCAAGAGGCCAGCGAGACCCCGCTGTTGCTGCGGCAAATTCCTCTCTGGGAACATGGCGTCGCCGCCGGCTTTGTCGATCTGGCGTTGGAGCGCGCCTTTATCTATCGGCCCCATGCCGCCAGCGAGGTGGTGGATATCGCCGACTATGCCCGCGAAAAGGAGGCCCGCTTCCAGATGCTGGAAAAGCTGGCCGACTATGACGAGCATCTGATGGAGGAATTGCTGGGCGATATCGAACCGCCGCGCGACGAAGTGTTTGGCGAATTGAAACGCGAGCTGGCCGCCGGTTTGATGGTGCCGGTGATGATCGGCTCGGCCGAGGGCGACAATGGTGTGCGGCGGTTGCTCAAGGCCTTGCGCCATGATGCCCCCGAAGTCGGCGTTGCGGCGGCGCGCGCCGGGATTTCTCCGGGCGGCGATGCGGTGGTGCAAATTCTCAAGACTTTCCATGGCGGGCATGGCGGCAAGCTCAGCCTGGTCCGGGTGTTGCGCGGCCAGCTCAAGGATGGCGCGGTGCTGCATGGGATGAGCGGTCGCGAAGCCCGTATCGGCGGCATCGTGGCGCTGGCCGGCGATAAGCAGATCAAGCGCAACATGGCCCAGGCGGGCGATACGGTGGCGCTGGCACGGCTGGAGCCTTTTGCGACCGGCGAGACGCTATCGGCCGCCAAGACTCATGGGAATGGGGCGGGACGTATGAAGCTCGAGCAATTGACGCCGGTTTACCGCCTGGCGGTGGTGGCGCAGGACCGCAAGGACGAAGTCAAGCTGAGTTCGGCCATCGCCAAGCTGCGCGAGGAAGATCCTTCGCTGCTGTTCGAACAGAATGCCGAAACCCATGACATGATCCTGGCCGGCCAGGGCGAAATCCATCTCAAGGTGGCGGTCGAGAAGATGCATGACCGCTATGGCCTGGCGCTGACCACCAGCGCCCCGCGCGTGCCCTATCGCGAGACCATCCGCAAAGCGGCGGTGGCGCGCGGACGGCACAAACGCCAGTCCGGCGGCCATGGCCAGTTTGGCGATGTGGTGCTGGAGATCGCGCCCGCGCCGCGCGGCGCGGGCTTCACCTTCCACGACCGCATCAAGGGCGGGGTAGTGCCCAAGCAATGGATCGGCTCGGTGGAGCGCGGCATCCGCGACTATATGAAGGCGGGGCCACTGGGCTTTCCGGTGGTGGATGTGACGGTGGCGTTGACCGACGGCTCCTATCATACGGTTGATTCCTCCGACGCCGCCTTCCAGACGGCGGGCCGGTTGGGCATGAGCGAAGGCATGCCCAACTGCGCCCCCGTGCTGCTGGAACCGATCATGCGGGTGATGGTGCATGTGCCGTCCGAGGCCACCGCCAAGGTCAACGGGTTGGTCAGCGGGCGGCGCGGCGCGCCCCTGGGCTATGATGCAAGGCCCGGCTGGCGCGGCTGGGACACGGTGCGCTGTGAAATGCCGCTGTCGGAAGTGTCGGACTTGATTGTGGATTTGCGCTCCCTGACGCAAGGCGCCGGAACCTATGAGATGGCGTTCGACCGGCTGGCGGAATTGGGCGGCAAGCTGGCGGATACCATCGTGGCGACCCGCAAAGCGGCGTAAGGCGCGGTTCTTTTTTGCCGGGAGTTCGTCGCGCCTTCGCTTATGTACGTCTTGTACATGTCGCTCGGCGCTCCTGCTCCCGTCAAAAAACTCCTCGCGCCTTGGGGGGGGCCTCGGCAGCGCGCCAAGAAAAAGGCCGGTAAAGCTGCCGTTGGGGCGCTTCACCGGCCAGTTAGAAACCTCGCTCAAGGGGGAGGAGAGCGAAGTACGACCGCCATCCGGGGGGAATGGTAGGCGGCACAGGAGAAATAATGCGCCTTTTCCGGGTTTCAAGACCCGGCGAATATAGTCAATATTGCCAATCCTTCGAGCTTTTGACCGCGAATTCGCGGAAGGCCGCCACCCGTTTGGACTGGCGCAAGGCATCGGCATAGACCAGATGCACGTCGAACCCCAGCGGCGCCACCTCGGGCAGCACGCGTTCCAGCGCCGGATGTTCGGCCGCGACATAGTCCGGCACCAAGCCGATGCCCAGGCCCGCTTCCACCGCCTGCAGGATGCCGGTCATATTGTTGATGCGGATGATTTGGCTCTTGCTGCCGGGCTTGGCGTGTTTCTTGTAAACCTCAAGCAGCCAGTTGATCTCGCGGATCTCCGGCGCCGCCGTCTCGCCATAGACGATGATGGCATGGTCGGCGATTTCCTCCAGCGACTTGGGCGCAGGCTTCTGTTTGAGGTAATTTTTGGCGGCGTACATGTGATAGTGCACGGTGAACAGCTTGCGCTGGATCAAATCCGCCTGCACCGGCGCGCGCAGGCGGATGGCCAGGTCCGCCTCGCGCTGGGCAAGGTCCAGCTCCTTGTCGTCCAGCACCAGATGCATTTCCACTTCCGGATATTGCGCCAGGAAATCGCCCAGCCTGGGCAGCAGCCAATAGGCG
>DATEIA010000152.1:0-7986 GCA_035279305.1 Rhizomicrobium sp. | reverse complement strand
CGCCCTGATGACGGTGCCGGCGGCGCGCCGCGCCGTGGCGCCGTGGCAGATCGGGGAGAGTGAATTCGTCGGTCCCGAACTCAACCGTGCTTTCGTCAACAACCATGAAAGACTGGACCCCGCCATGGCGGCCCTGGCGCGCGCCATCGGCGTGCCCAATATCGAACTCCGCGCCAGCGAGGCCAGCGCCGCGCGCGGCATCATGCTGACCGGCCTGTTTCCGGTGCCGCCCTACAGCCCGGAAGGCGGCTACACCATCGACAGTTCCCTGGTGCTGGCCTTCGCCCGCATCGAGAGCCGCTTTCAGGCCCAGGCGACATCGCCGGCCGGGGCGCGCGGACTGATGCAGGTGATGCCCGACACCGCCCGGCGGCTGGGGGTCAGAGATCCCGACACGCTTTACCAGCCGGGCGCGGCGCTGGCGGTGGGGCAACGCTATATCGCCATGCTGCTGGACCGGCTGGACGGCAATCTGATGGAGTTGGGCGGCGCCTATAATGCCGGGCCGGGAGCGGTGAGCCGCTGGCGCACCACAAAGGCGGGGGGCAAGGCGGGCGGCGACGATGCCCTGCTCTTCGTGGAAAGCATTCCGGTGGCGGAGACCCGCTCTTATGTAAAGCGCATGCTGCTCTATCACTGGCTCTATCGCCGCCGCTTCGGCCAGGACGCCAAGAGCCTGGACGACACCGCCCGCGGCCAGTGGCCGATCTATCGTCCCGGCACGCCCACGGCGGCCGATGCCTATGGGTTGAGAATGAGTTCGCAGAAATAGAAGAAGTGCTGTCATGGCCCGCGAATGCGGGCCATCCAGATGACGCCAGCGTTTTTCTTTCGGGACAATCGCGAACCCAACTGGATGGCCCACACGGAGTTTACACTCCGGCCGCGCTTCGCGCGGACCGGGGTGGTGGGCCATGACAATGTGGGGATTTGGTGCAAACTCTACAGCCGCGCCAACATGCCCGACGGCACGCGCCCGGAGCGACGGCCAGGCGCGCGCAGCAAGCCGTCGGCCGCGCGACCATTAAACTAAAGCTTTGCGAGTACCCCGGAGGGGACACGCAAAGCATGCAGCAAGGTCAGCGCCAAGCCGCGCAACGCGCCCTTGGGCGGACGCGCGACATTGACAGCGCGGGCGCGCAGACTGACCAGCCGCCTGCGCCCGATCCGGCGCACCATGTCGGCATCTTCCATATCGGCCAGGGCGCGATAGCCGCCGATCTTCTGATACAGACGTTTTGGGATCAAAAGCCCCTGATCGCCATAGGGCAGCGCGAACAGAGAGGTGCGCAAGCTCGCCAGCGCTTCGGCGCGGCGGGCCTCGCCGCCGAAATCCTCCAGCGCGAAGCGGAACGACGCGGCGCGCGGCTGTTCCATCACCGCCTGATCGATGAAGGATTCCGCTTCCACTTCCCAGCCCGGCTCCAGCGCCGTTTCGGGATGCAGGAACAACAGCCAGTCGCTTCTGGCGATGGCGGCGCCTTCCGCCAATTGCTGGCCGCGCCCCTTGCGGGCATGAACGATATGGGCGCCCGCGCCATCGGCGATGGCCAGGGTGGAGTCGGTGGACCCGGCATCGCTGACGATCACTTCGCGCACCACCCCGCGCACCGCCGCCGGGATCAGGCTGTCGAAACAGCGCGGCAGCAGGCGTTCGCAATTCACCGTGGGGATGACGACCGAAATCATGACACCATCATGACGCAAGCCGGGCGATGCGCAAAAGACTTTCGAGTCGCAGGGCTATCCGGGGTGGAACGATTAAGCGTCTGTAATTTTTGCCGATTCCGTGCCTAAATCACGGGCAGCAGAGTCATCGTGGCCGCAGCTTTTCAAATTCCGCACGGGATACGCGAATGTCATGGTAATGGGGCTCGGGGGATCCGTCCGTTTCTACATCTGCCTGTTCCCGAAACAAGGCCATGAAGTTGACGGAATGGGACGACCAATAGTCCGCCGGGATGGGATCATGAACGCCCCACATTTTAGGCATTCCCCATACATGCAATTTTCCGTCGCGTGCCGCCTGATGAAACTCCTCTAGAGCCGCGCCCATACCTGAAATCGCGCCCACCTCGTTTTCCCATGCAGCATTTCGGTCAAACTTCCCGGTCACCATGTAAGCGACAGCGTCGCCCAACAGCGTATCTCGCTCCACTACAACGGCGGGCGTCTTATCCTTTTGCGCGACGCGGGCAACTTGTAATCGAACAAAGGCCATTGTCGCGCCCGTGAGAAGCAGGGCGACTCCCAAAATATAAAAGGCCCCCAAAACCCAGGTTGTCATTGAGACATGCATTTCGGCGCCCGCCGTTGGGGCGGAAGCACTTGGGGTGGGGAGCCACCACCCAGCATGGGGTGCCCACTCAACGTAAAAACAGCCACCCGCAAAAAATACGCCTAGTACGACACAGGCGCGTTCCACAAACTTCCACATCGCCTTAGTCCTCCGGCCAGCCGCAGATGGAACCACACCACCGGGCGCAGGCGAAAAGTCCGTTTTCAGCCTGTCCCCAGCTTCCGTACAAGATTTTGTACTTGATTTGTTCTTATTTGGGTATAAACTCCCAAATATGACAATCGTCCTGAACACCACCATCCGGCCTGAGGTGCTGCGCGGCAGGGGCGCGGTTTCCAACGTCGTGGGACGCTATGAAAAGCAGACCCGCGTCTTGCTTGATGATGGTTGGGATGACGGTTGGCGGTCCGAGGATGACGCCCCGCCCCCGCTCAAGACCGAGGTGATCCACGACGCCACCCGCAGCATCATCGCCCGCAACCAGTCGCCGGACATTTCCTTCAACCAGTCGATCAATCCCTATCGCGGCTGCGAGCATGGCTGCATCTATTGCTTTGCCCGTCCCACCCACGCCTATCTGGGCATGTCGCCCGGGGTGGATTTCGAAAGCCGGCTGTTCGCCAAGCCCAATGCCGCCGCTTTGCTGGCCAAGGAATTGAGCGCGCCCGGCTATGTGCCCCAGGTGATCGCCATGGGCACCAACACCGATCCCTATCAGCCGCTGGAAAAGAAGATGCGCATCACCCGCTCCATCCTGGAAGTGCTGCGCGAGTTCCGCCATCCCGTCGCCATTGTCACCAAATCGCCCTTGATCCTGCGCGATCTGGATATCCTGTCGGAGATGGCGTCGATGGGCCTGGCCAAGGCGGCGCTGTCGATCACCACTTTGGACCGCAAACTGGCGCGGGCGATGGAGCCGCGCGCCGGAACTCCGGCGCGGCGGTTGCAAGCCATCCAGGGCCTGGCCGATGCCGGCGTGCCGGCCGGGGTGATGTTCGCCCCCGCCATTCCGGCCCTGAACGATTGCGAAATGGAGGCCGTGCTGAACGCCGCGGCCGGTTATGGCGCGCGCAGCGCCGGCTATGTCCTGCTGCGCCTGCCGCTGGAGATCAAAGACCTGTTCCGCGAATGGCTGGACGTCCACCAGCCCGACCGCGCCAAGCATGTGATGGCGCTGGTGCGCTCCATGCGCGGCGGCAAGGATTATGACGCCAACTGGAACAGCCGCATGAAGGGCACCGGGCCCTATGCCGAAGTGATGGCGCGCCGCTTCCACATGGCGGTGAAACGGCTGGGGCTCAACCAGCCCACCGCGCCGCTGGCCGTCCACAGGTTCAAGCGCCCTGCCCGGCTTGGAGATCAGCTCGCGCTTTTCTAAAAGAGCTGATGCCGCATTACATCTATGAGTCGCGCCTGCTCAAGGCCATGGCCGGTCCTCACCCGGGGCCTTTCTTCGTCTGCGGCGTGGATGAAGCCGGGCGCGGCCCGCTGGCTGGGCCGGTGGTGGCGGCGGCGGTGATCTTGAACAAGGCGCGCATTCCCAAAGGGCTGAACGACTCCAAACAGCTCGATGAAGAGACACGCGAGGAACTTTTTCCCCGCATCCTGGAGATGGCGGTGGCGGTGGGCGTGGGCGACGCCAGCGTCGAGGAGATCGACCTGGTCAATATCCACCAGGCCACCCATCTGGCGATGGCGCGCGCGGTACGCGCCCTGCCGGTGGCGGCGCATTATGCGCTGGTCGATGGCAATGACGCGCCCGCTTTGCCCTGCAAATGCGATACCTTGGTGAAGGGCGACGAACGCAGCCTTTCCATCGCCGCCGCCTCGATCATCGCCAAGGTGACGCGCGACCGCATGATGATCCGGCTGCATGACGAACATCCCGGTTACAATTGGCGCAGCAACAAGGGCTATGGCACGCCCGATCATTATTCCGGCCTGATGGCGCATGGCGTGACTATCCATCATCGCCGCAGCTTCGCGCCGATCCGGGAACTCTTGCAGGACGCGCGATGAATTTGAAAGACTAGCGCGGAACTTTATGCGCGCCGCGCGCAAGAGAATCGCTCTATGCACGCACAGCGTGCACGCGCGCGGAACTTTTCCTGATGTTCCCCAAAATTTGTTTCATCAAAAAAATTCATGCCAGCCACAAATTTGGCTAACTGGGTGACTACCACGGCGTGGATGTCATCTTACGACAATCCGATCCGGTCCCGCAGCAAATGCCCCAAATGCGGCAGCCCGCTTTATTACACCAAGGCGGCCACGACATTCCTGACCGGAAAATTGAAGCGCCAATGCCTGGCGCCCAATTGCAGCTTCCGGGATGCGGGCCACTTCAAGCTCGCGGAACGCGGCTATTCCGGACGACTTGGGGTTTCGCAGTAGAGTTTCTAAAGCGGCCCGCAAGACAGGACGCGTCCTTCCGGATCGAAACGGGCGACAGACCGGCTGGCGCATATCGTCGGCTTGCCCGCATCATCGGTCAGCGCGATGCCTTGGGCGCCATAATTGTCCAGGGTGCAGGATTCGATCCGCCCATTGGGATAGAACATCGCCATCGTTCCGCCGGCGCATTTGACCACCGAACTGGAGCGTTGAATGCGCGAGAGCGGCACGCCGGGACCAACCAGGCTGAAATTCTGCCCATAGCCCTCGCCGGCGGCGGCCAAGGTGCAACTGCTGCTGTCACCCCGCATCTGCCCATTCGCGCAGCGCGCGGCGCGCGTCGCCGGATCGGCATTGGCGGCCCCCGAACCTTCGCCTTGCAGGGCAAGCGATGCGGTGCTGGGAACGATCGCGGGGGTGTAAGCCTGGCCTCCCAGGCAGGCCGATCGCGCTTTCACGCAGCGGTCGTAAACCGGTTTCCAGTTCTTTCCTTCGGCCGACGCCATGCATCTTTCCCAGGACGCCTGGCAGACCGATTGCCGATTGTCCTGCGCGCGTGCCGCGAATGCCGTCATCGCGGCACATAGAGCGAGCGCGGCGATTGCTATTTGCCCTGGCCGCACCGTCCGTTCCCCCAGAAGAATTTTGCGGAAATTCAGGCTATCGGCTGCACTTTATTGGCTGCATGGGTGCGGCGGGATCAGCGCGAAACCGAAGACGCCCCGGGAGCCGACCAGCGAAAGCGCGCTGGTTTTGATCGGCGAACAGCTTTGCGCATGCGCGCGCGGAACATTGAGAGACGAGGCAGGCGCGCTGCCTATCAAGATCACGGCCGCAACCGTCGCGAGAATTCTTGTCGTGCGCATGGGTTCGCCAAGGGGGCCAGAAGGAACTTTCGGCCGCGGATTTACGCCCAAATTCGTAAACAGGTGGTAAATACGTATACGGACGGCCCGGTCAAGCCTTTGGTGCGCCTTTAGTTTTCATTTTAACGACAAAAATCTTTGGTCAAAATGACACAAAATTCCGGGCGGGTCCGGACCGCCGTCTTACAGATATAGCCAGAGGGCGGTGCCGACCAAAGTCCAGAACAGAAGCGCGGCAAACACAACAATCACGATGGCCGAGTCCACGCCATAGACGGTGCTTTTTATCGGCGGTGCGTTCCGGGAATAATCAACCGAATACTCAACCATGGGAATCATCCTTCCACGGATAATACACCCGAATTAACTATATTTTCCGGGCGTTTCAAGAGCAGGGAACAAGTGCAACGCAGCAAAATATGCTGCAGCACACTCTTGGTGCGAACCACAAACGCATGCGCTGTAAACTGAGTCTTGCCGGCCGAAACCTTCCTCCCCCGGCAATAATCCGGGGACGGACGAATTGCCAAATCCACTGCCAACATCGCAAAAATCATCTGTCCACATACCATATCTGGTATGGGGATGAATCTGGGGACTCAAGTCATAACACTTTGATTCCAAAAGACTCTTGACCTGGGGACACCGGCGAATCAGTGTGATTCCCGTGTGGATAGAGCGGGCGGGGCATGGTGAAGCTGGATCAGGTGATTGAGGGCGATTGCGTGGAGCGCATGCAGGCGCTGCCCGAAGGCTGCGCCGATCTGGTGTTCGCCGATCCCCCTTACAATATGCAGCTGCGCGGCGAGCTGCGCCGTCCCGACCAGTCCAAGGTGGACGCGGTCGACGATCATTGGGACCAATTCGCCTCTTTTGAATCCTATGACCAGTTCACCCGCGATTGGCTGGCCGCGGCGCGGCGCTGTCTCAAGGAGACCGGCAGCCTGTGGGTGATCGGCTCCTACCACAATATTTTCCGGGTCGGCGCGATCCTTCAAGATCTCGGCTTCTGGATTCTCAACGACGTAGTGTGGCGCAAATCCAATCCCATGCCCAACTTCAAGGGCCGCCGCTTCACCAATGCACATGAGACCCTGATCTGGGCGACCAAGAATCCCAAGCAGCAATACACGTTCAATTATGAAGCGATGAAGGCGCTGAACGACGAATTGCAGATGCGCTCGGACTGGACCTTGCCGATCTGCGCCGGCAACGAACGCATCAAGGGCGCGGACGGCCAGAAAGCCCATTCTACCCAAAAGCCGGAGTCGCTGCTGCACCGGGTGATCGTCTCCAGCACCAAGCCGGGCGATGTGATCTTGGATCCGTTCTTCGGCTCTGGCACCACCGGCGCGGTGGCCAAGCGGCTGGGCCGCCGCTTCATCGGCATCGAGCGCGAGAAGACCTATGCCGATGTGGCGCGCGCGCGCATCGCCGAAGTCACCCAAGCCGGCAGCGACGTCTTGGAAGTCACCAAGTCCAAGCGCGCCGAGCCGCGCATTCCCTTCGGCTGGGTGGTGGAACGCGGCTTGCTGCCGGTGGGCACCGTGCTTCAGGGCAACCGCAAGCACCAGACCGCCAAGGTGCGCGCCGACGGCACCCTGCTCTGCGCCAATGCCTCGGGCTCGATCCATCAGATGGGCGCGCATGTGCAAGGCCTGGATGCCTGCAATGGCTGGACCTTCTGGCAGTTCGAGATGAACGGCGTGCTGGTGCCGATCGACGTGCTGCGCCAGCAGTTGCGGTCAGGGCTTTCTTGAACGCGGGCTTGGCCGAAACAGCGGGCCATCATCGGCAAGGCCGTGTTCAACGATCTTGCGCATAACGGTCGGCAAGGCGACGTCTCGCAATTTTTCTGCCAGTACCCATTTCGCCTCTCCCCTTGAGGGGTCCGAAGGACGGGCGCGCAGCCCAGTGCGCCCCGTGGAGGCGGAAAAATCTTCGCGCACAGCGCGGGGATTTTTCGGTGAGGGGGCTTTTGCCGTTTTCTCACCCCTCCCCGAAAATGCCTTCGGCATTTTCGACCCTCCCTCAAGGGGAGGGTGAACTTTGGCCTCCGCCACATAGACTTCAATTTCCAACTCAAAATGCGTGAAGCCATGACGCACGATGCCGGGGCGTCTTTTCCATTGCGCCTCGAACGGCGCCTGTTTCAGCGCCTGGGCTTGTGAGGGAAAATCCTCGCTCCAAGGCCCCAGCGGCGGCTCCAGCATCGAAGCCAAGAGCCCCTTGTCGGGACGCTGGACCAACAGCACCGCGCCGGTCTTGTCGCGCGCCACAAAGGCGGCGCCGCGCTTCAGGGGCCGCGCGATTTTGGGCGCCTTGACCGGCAACCGGTCCTGGAGGCCGCGCTGGCGCGCCAGGCAATCATCCGTCCACGGACAATTTCCGCAGGCCGGCCGCTTGGGCGTGCAGATCGCGCTGCCC
>DATEIA010000151.1:0-5439 GCA_035279305.1 Rhizomicrobium sp. | reverse complement strand
CCCGTCTGCAAGCTGATGGACTATGGCAAGTACAAATACGAGCAGCAGAAGAAGGCCAACGAGGCCCGCAAGAAGCAGAAAGTCATCGAGATCAAGGAGATCAAGATGCGCCCGACCATCGACGATCACGATTATGACGTGAAGATGCGGGCGATGAAGCGCTTCTTCGACGAGGGCGACAAGGTCAAGGTCACCTTGCGCTTCCGCGGCCGTGAAATCGCGCACCAGCATCTGGGCATGGACCTGCTGAACCGGGTGCAGAAGGACACAGAAGTCTTCGCCAAGCTCGAGCAGTATCCGAAGATGGAAGGCCGCCAGATGATGATGGTTTTGGCACCGCGTTAAGCCTTCGGCTTAACGCGGTGCCAAAAGCCCGCCGCGGCCAAGCGGCGGGCCGGCCTTAGCGGCCGAAGGCCGCTTCAGCGATGCTTCTGAAATTGATTCCTATGCAGCAATCTGCGGATTCGGAGTTAGCTGCCACGGCCGCTCGCCCAAGCTGGCTTAGCTTTTCTTGGTGAGCGGTAGCGAACTTAGAAAAGCTTGCCCCTCTTCGAGTGACGCGAGGGAGGCGCGGCGTTCGACGCTCAAATCGATCCACCGGATCGATTTGTCCGGCTTCGCCGGTCGCGTCTCACGGCCTAAGCGGCCCTTAGGCCGCTTCCGGCTCCAACCTTGGCATTTTAATCGCACTCATCCGCACCGAATGGCCTCAACAGCGCTCGAGCTGTAATTTTTAGTTCATTGCCGAAACCGTGAGGCGCTAGTCTTAATACTAGCCATCCACCTGTTGGTGCCAAAGGGAACCACATGGCTTCGTTGACCGGTCAATTGCTCATCGCGATGCCGCAGATGTCCGATCCGTTCTTCGACCATTCCGTCGTCTATCTGTGCGCGCACAGCCAAGAGGATGGCGCCATGGGGCTGGTCGTCAACAAAAGGCTCGATTCGCTCACCCTCGACGAACTCTACGCCCAACTGAAGATCGCGCCGGCAGCGCATTCCGGCCGGCCGGTGCATTTCGGCGGCCCGGTCGCGCCCGGCCAAGGCTTCGTGCTGCACAGCACCGATTACCATGAGCAAAGCACCATAGGCATCGGCGAGGAATTCGCCATGACCGCCACGCTGGATATATTGCATGCCCAGAGCAAGGGCGAAGGACCGCGCCAAGGCCTGGTGGCACTGGGTTACGCCGGCTGGGGGCCGGGCCAGCTCGAAGCCGAAATTGGGGCCAATGGCTGGCTATTGGTGGCCGCCGATACGTCTCTTGTCTTCGAGACCGAAGACGACAGCAAATGGCAACGCGCCCTGGCCAAGCTGGGTGTCAGCCCCGAGATGCTTTCCGGCGAGAGCGGACGTGCTTGACTCGCGGTGGGCGCGGTTCTGGCAGAATCGCGTTCACGCAGAACCGGCCGCGGAAAATCCTTTAGGCCGGAAAAGTCAATTTCACGCATAGGCCCGGCATGGGCAGCTCCACGATCTCCACTTTCGCCCCATGCAGCTCGACAATGGCCGCCACCAGCGACAGTCCCAAGCCATAGCCGGGGCGGGTGCGGCTGGCCTCGCGGCGATAGAGGCGGCGGAACAGCTTTTCATGCTCCTCGCGCGGCACGCCGGGTCCATCGTCGCGCACGCTGGCGATGGCGCGGCCGTCCTGCACATCCAATGTGAGGGCGATACGGCACCCGGCCGGCGTATGCAGGATCGCGTTCTCGATCAGATTGGAGAAAAGCTGTATCAGCAATTCGCGGTCGCCGCGTATGGTTGCGTCCTGCCGGATGACGACGCCAAGATGATGACCGGCCTCCTCCGCGACCGCGCCGAACAGTTCGCGCATGTGCAGCAGCAACGGCCCCAGTCCCACGGCGACAAAACCGGCGCGGCGCTCGCCCCCCTCAATCTGGGCGATGCGCAGCAGGGCGGCGAACTGCGCCAGAATATCGTCCGTCTTGGCGATGGCGGCCTGCAACGCCTGCCGATGTTCCGCCGCGGTGGCGCCCTCCCTATCCGCCCGTTCCAGGCGGCTGCGCAGATGCGTCACCGGCGTACGCAAATCATGGGCGATGTCGCTGGTCACCTGCCGCAGATTTTCCATCAGCGCGGAAATACGGTCCAGCATGGCGTTGATCGCCCCCGCCAGCCGGTCCAGCTCGTCGCCGCTGCCGCGCACCGGAATGCGGGCGCGCATGTCGCCGTCCATGATGGCGCGGCAGGCCGATGCCATCGCGTCGGTGCGGCGCAGGAAACTGCGGCTGACCAGCGCGCCGCCCAGGGCGGCCAGCACCAGCGCCGCGCCCAACAGCCATAGCATGGCTTGGATAAGGCGTTTGCGCGCGGCATGGATCCGCGAAAGATCGCTGCCGGAAAAGATGTAGATGCCCGGCGCGAGATGCGCGCCCGCGCCCAGTATGTCATGGCCCGGCCGTTCCAGCGACACGGCGCCGGCCTGCGCCGGCATGGGCGGCAGATTGCCCGCCAGCGCTTTGCCGTTTCTTTGCAACAGGAGGAAGTCGGACGCCCCGGGAGCCGCCATCAATTGTTCGACGACTTCCTGCGCTTCTTCCATGCCTTTGTTGGCATAGCCGTGCTGGACCGCCGCGATGTCGGCCCGGGACGATTGCAAAATCTGGTCACGAAACGCCTGGTCGACGATAACCATGACCACGGCGCCCATTGCCAATACCGAGAGCGCGAAAGCCGCGGCATAGATGGCCGACAGGCGGAAGCCTTCCGTCCGGAGAAAGCTAATCCGCACGCAGGACATATCCCATGCCGCGCTGCGTGTGGATGAGTTCGACCGCGTGGCCGCGGTCAATCTTGGAGCGCAGCCGGCTCAGATGCGTCTCCACGATGTTGGTGCGGGGGTTGAAGTGCAGGTCCCAGACATGCTCCAGCAGCATGCTGCGGGTGACCACGCGTCCGGCATTGCGCAGCAGATACTCCAGCAGGCGGAATTCCTGGTGCTGCAATTCGACCGGCTTGCCGGCGCGGATCACGGTGCGGCGGATCAGGTCCATTTCCAGATCGGCACAGCGCAGCCGGGTCGGCTCGGCGCCCTCCTGCATGGCGCGGCGGGTTATGGCATTGACGCGCGCGATAAGTTCGGCAAAGGCAAACGGTTTGACCAGATAGTCATCGCCGCCGGCTTCCAGGCCTTCGACCCGGTCGTTCAATCCGCCCAAAGTGGTCAGAAAGAGCACCGGCGTGCGGTTGCCGCCGGCACGCAACGCCTGCACCAGGCTCAATCCATCCAGCTTGGGCAACATGCGGTCCACGATCAGCGCGGCATGGCCTCCGCCGGCGGCCTGAGACAGTCCCTGCTCGCCGTCATGGCTTACATCGACACAATGTCCATGCTGGCCCAGCGCGTGGACTATGTGCCCCGCCATCTCGGCATCGTCTTCCACCAGCAGGATTCTCAAGGGCTTTTCCCCATCACTTCAGCAATTTGGGCATTTCGGCAATTTGGGAAACTCCGCATTCCCACCGGACAATATCAGCGCCATCGTCTTGCCGCGCGCATGTTCTGTGCCGCGGCCTGAACGTCTGCGAAAGTCGGGATCATGCGCACCTTCGCCTAATTCAGGTCGCGCAGCTGGGCGACCCGATAGAGGATCACATGCACCTTGCGGCCGCGCGAATAATTGATGCCGGAAAGCTCGCCCATCTGTTTGGCATCGGCCTGCAACTCCGCCAGCCGGGCAAGAAAATCGCCGCGCGCCTCGTCTTCCACCAGCGCCAGGCTGCCCACCCTGGCGCTGGCTTCCGCCGCGCCCTTGCCGTCGGCCAGCACCACATCCTTGCCCAGGGCAAAAACCAGGCTGGGTTCCTGATAGCCGGCCAGTGCGGGCGGCGCGTCGCCAGGCCGGCTGGCGGCTTCTACCATCGGTTTGAGCCTTTCGGTGATCCAGAGCTGGTCCAGGCGCGGCCCGACATACGCGGTGAGCGCAGGCGCGAAAACCAATAGCGAGACAAAGCCCAGCATCACCGCCAGCAGCGGCTTCTTTAGAATTGCCAGCACAAGAGCCGCAACGGCAAGGCTCGCACCCACGCCCGCCATAGCGTAAACCGGCCAGGCTGTGCCCTCGCCGAAATGCCGTGGCGCTAGAATAAGGACAGCGGTCATCAGACCCGCGCCGATCACAAACTGCGCGATGGCAATCCAGCGCGCCGGGGTCAAAAACTTCACCGGCCGGGAGTCCAGCACAAACAGCGCCGCCAGGATCGCCAGCGGCGGATAGGCATCGATCACATAATGCGGCAGTTTGGTGGGCACCAGCTCCACCAGCAACCACCAACCCGCCGCCCAGGCCAGAAGAAAACGCATCGCCGGCTCGGCGCGGCGCGAAACCGCCAACAGGATGCCCGGCAACACAAACAAGATCGCCGGCCAGAAACTTAACGCCGACAGCAGCAGGTAATAGCCCGGCCAACCGCCATGGCTTTCCTGGCCGCCCGCCATCTTGGCGGCGAAGTCATTGCCCAACGCCTCCTCGAAAAACATCCCCTGGCTCTGAATGGTGATAGCGATCAACCAGGGCAGGATCAGCAGCAGCAGCAACCCAATGCCGCGCCAGGATTTAAGGACCGTCAGCCATTCCCAAACAGGCGCCGCGGCAGGCGCATCGGGTTTCCGGTTTCGGCGCTGTTCCCAAAAATCCCATCCCACCAGTCCGATCAAGGTGACCGCCGCCACGGCCAGCACCACCGGCCCCTTGACCAGAATGCCGAAGCCCAGCGCCGCCCAGCCCCACATCATGGTGCGATTGGAGGCTGCGACAAAATCGGCGTCGCGCGCGGCACGATAAAGCCGCAGCAACACGCCCTGCACCCCCAGCACACAGGCCAGCAGCACCGCATCGGTGGTGGCGATGGTGGCTTCGGCCGTCAACAGCACGGTGCCCAACATCAAAAAGCCTGAGAGAAACGCGGCTTCCGCGCCCGCCACCGCCAGCGCGCACCAGACCGTCAGCCAACTGGCGGCAATGGCGCCCAACAGCGAAGGCAGCCGATAGGTCCAGACCCGGTCATCATGGCCGGTGAAAGGCGCGGCGATCGCCGTGGTGGCGGCTTGCAGCCAATAGATGCCGATGGGTTTTTTGTAGCGCGGCACATGGCCGAAGCGGATGTCCACCAGGTCGCGGGATTCCACCATCTGGCGGGAGGATTGGGCGAAGCGGCTTTCGTCCCGGTCCAGCGCCGGCAGGCTGAGGATGCCGGGCAGCCACAAAACCAGCCCCAACAGCGCCAGCAGGGCAAAGGGCCGCCCCGCCAGACGCGTCAGCCAGGCGGGCGGCGGCAGGGCCGGTTCGACCGGGGCCGCAACCGGGGCGGTTTCCTGAGCCTTTTCGGTCGTTTGCGAGTCGGTCATGCCCGGGAACTATGTCGGTCCCGCCCCTATGTTGCAAAGTGCCGGGCCTGTATAAGCCCCAATCCACGGAA
>DATEIA010000150.1:0-7339 GCA_035279305.1 Rhizomicrobium sp. | reverse complement strand
GCGGATGATGTGCTGCTTGCGGCCATTCAGGCGGCGTTTGAACGGGGCGGGAATACGGGCCGCCCCGCCGGAGAGGCCGCCCAGATCCAGAGCCGGTTGTCCTCCCTCACCGCGCGCGAGAAGGAAGTTCTCGATGGCCTTTTGGCCGGCTGCCCCAACAAAACCATCGCTTACGATTTGGGTCTCAGTCCCCGAACCGTCGAAGTCCACCGGGCCAATGTGATGACAAAAATGGCGGCTTCCAGCCTGCCGGAACTGGTGCGGATGACATTGATCGCAGGAAATTCCTGATCCCGTTTAGGAAGAGGCTTTTCACCGGCTAGCGGTTTGGGACTTGGCGGACGATCGTGCCGATGCCCATGCCGGGCTCGATAACGCTGTTGACCTTCAGGCCGATGCTCAGCCGGCCCCGGGCCGGCGCCACCAGTTCATGCAGCGCGTCTTCGATGCGAACAGTGGCGATAGGATCGCCCGTCTCGACGCGGCTGCCGTCTGGGAAAATCCACTGTTCGATAATGCCTTCGGGCAGCATGCTGGTGGCCCACAGATCCGGCGATACCGCGATTTTCGTGATCAGTTCTACCGCCTGTGTCATGACGTCCTCCGTCCCAACTCCCGAACGATTTCAATGGTGCGCGCGCAATGCCGCGGCCGAATTTGCGAGCCTCCAAGCAGCTACGCGACAATGTTTCATGCCGGAACATGCACCGGCGTCACGGCCACGATCTTGAAGGGGCGTTGCGCGCCATCGTCTTCGGTGATGGTGACGTAAAAACCCGGCGCGACGACATGACGGTCCAGTTTGAAAAAGGGCTCGTCATCTTCCGTCCGCCCGGGCTCATAGTCGAAGCGCCAGCCGCGCCCGACATGGCGCAACAGTCCCTTGCGCTCGGGCTGGCCGGGCCGGAAGCTTCGAACGGTGCACCTTTGCTTTTCCCGGTTCCATACCGTGGCGTCGAGATGTCCATTCCGGTCCAACGGCGCGACAAACTCATAGCCGTGGCGGGGGTCGCCTTCCGGAAATTCGCGATCCCGTCCCAGTTCCAGGCGAATACTCATCAATCCCATTTTCAGCTCCCAAAATGACGGTTGAAGATTTTGGCTACGTCTTCGAGCTTGGGGCGAATGTAGAATTCACTGGCGCCCGGCGTGATCGATCCGAAATGGATATGCGGCAGCAATGTCATGCCGCAAAGCTCGGCGAAGGCGTTGTCGAACAGGGTCTGGATTGCGCCGAGGGCGCCGGTGTGATCGAGCCATGCGGTGGGAGCGCCCGAGGAGCTGAAATTGATGAGCTTGCGGCCCTTGAGCAGCGGATTGTAGCTGTGCCCGCCTTCGCCATAGGCGAAACCAAAGCCAAAAACGCGTTCAAGATAGCCTTTGGCGATCGCCGGCGGGCTGTTCAGCCAAAGCGGATAGAAGAAGGCGAAGACATCGCAATCCTTCAACAGGGCGCGTTCGGCGATGACGTCGGGCTCGGGCGCGAAATTCTCCGCAAAGGGCAGCTCGCCCGCTTTGAGGCAGGGGTCGAAGCTGAGGCTATAGAGATCGCGGATGACCGTGCCATGCCCAAGCGCCCCACAGGCGCGGACATAGGCGTCGGCAACCGAGGCGGTAAAGCTCCGTGCCTTGGGATGGGCGATGATGATGGCGTGCTTCACGGCATCCTCCTGCGATGACGCTAGGGCGGTCTCGCCGCCTGCGCCTTGCGCCAGATCAAGGCCCCGCCTGGCGTTTGATCCGATGCTGCCGGCCATGTTCTGGCGATTGATCATTGTGACGGCTCTATGGCTGGTGTGCGGCTCTGCCGCGGCGCAGCCGAATGGCTTCGGCCGGGCGATGGAAACGGCGCTGTCCTCAACGGACGACGGGGGCCTGACGCGCCGGTTCTACCAACAGCGCAATGGCGCGTTGGCCTGGGGCGGAAGCGCCACGGCCGACGCCAAGTTGGCGATTGCCATGCTGTCGAACGCCGCCAGCGAAGGGCTTGATCCCGGGCGCTATCGCATCTTTGCCAACAGCGGCGATGCGGTGGCGGATGACGTCGCGATCAGCGCGGCCGTGCTGGCTTATATGCGCGATCTGGCGGTGGGGCGGCCGGATTTGCGGGCGCTCGATACCGACGTTTCGCTGCCGCCTCGATTCCTGGACACAGCTTCTTTGCTGAACGACGCGCTGCGCCAAGGGCGTCTGGCCGCCATGTTGGGGTCGCTGGCGCCGCAATATCCGGACTATGCTGCCCTGAAGGCCGCCCTGGCGCGCCATATTGCGCCAGCTGACGTCCTTGCCGCCAATATGGAACGCTGGCGTTGGCTGCCCGCCGCATGGGAGCCGGACCGTATTGTCATCAATGCCGCCGATGCCCAGTTGCAGCTTTGGCTTGGCGGGACAATGGTCCTGACCTCCCGCGTGATCGTTGGCCGGCCGCAGAACCGTACTCCAATCCTGCGGGCGGAAGGCGCGGGCATTACAATCAACCCGCCCTGGACGGTGCCGCGCTCGATCGCGGCCAAGGAAATCCTGCCCAAGCTGAAAGCCAATCGCGCCTATTTGGCTGAGCATGACATGATCCTTCTCGATGGCCCGGCGGGCGATCCCCATGGTTTGCGCGTTAACTGGCGCGCGGTTCGGGCCGGCACATTCCCCTACCGGATCCGGCAATATCCCGGCCCACGCAATCCCCTGGGCCGAATCAAGATCGAACTGCCGAACCGCTTCGATGTCTATTTGCATGACACGCCGGGCAAGGCGGCCTTTGCCAAAACCAATCGCGCGCTCAGTCATGGCTGCGTGCGGGTCGAACAAATCCTGCCGCTCGCTTCCTACGCATTGTCGGGAGATCTGGAAACAATGAAAAATATTGCTCTGGCCACCGACACCGGCGAAACGAAGTATCTGCCGCTGTCCAGGCGGTTGCCGGTCTACTTTCTTTATTGGACGGCCTTTGCCGGGCCTGACGGTGCGGTGCAGGTCCGCCCCGATATCTATGGCCGTGACCAGCGCCTGATCGCGGCTATGCGGACACGGCCCATGCAAATTGCGGCCAATTTCGCCGCCTGCGCCAAAGGGTAAAATGTTTGATGTGGAAATCGCCGCCTGTTAAAAAATTCCCGACGCCAAAGGCTCAACTACGGATGCCTCTTCTAGGACGACGCCATTTCCTTGCCGGAGCGGGCGCCAGCCTGTTTGTGCCGCGCCAGGCGTTTGCCACGGATGCGGGGGTTAGGCGGCTGGCTTTTGACAACATCCATACCGGTGAGAAACTGAAGATTGAATATTGGGCGGAGGGCCAATACCTGCAGGATGCACTGGCGCAGGTGAATCATGTGTTGCGCGACTTCCGCACCGGAGAAGTGCATCCCATCGCGCCTCAATTGCTCGATCTGCTTTCGGTGTTGCGCGTGCGTCTGGAGACAAGCGAACCGGTCAGCGTGATTTCGGGCTATCGTTCGCCCAAGACCAACGCCATGTTGCGCGGCGAGCATGAACATTCCGGGGTTGCCTCCAAAAGTCTGCATATGCAGGGCAAGGCGATTGACATTCGGATCGCCGGCCGCTCGCTGGCGGCTGTGCATACCGCGGCGCTCGTCCAGCGCCGGGGCGGCGTCGGTTGCTATCCGAAGTCGGACTTTGTCCATGTGGACGTGGGCCGGGTTCGTACCTGGTAGATTTGACCCCGCGCAAAGACACGAACTCCAGATTCGGCTTTATCATCCAGGATGTTGCAAAATCTCGCAGCCGGATCCGGCCTGGTCGCGCTGACGGTTCTGATTCACACCGTCGGGTTGATCCTGGTCGCATCGGTCACGCCAAGGTTGGCGCGCCGGCTTGGATTTCACAATCATGATATCGGGCGGACTTTGGTCATGACCGGCACTGTGCTGGGCATCTTGGCCATTCTCACCGTCGAAGTGTGGATCTGGGCGCTCGCCTACACGGCCTTTCAAGCCACGCCGGACTTTGCCGATGCGCTCTATCTTTCCACCGCCATGTTCTCGACCATAGGGTATGGCGCAATCCCGTTCGACCCGACTTGGCGCTTGCTGACGGCGCTGGAGGGCATCAATGGCTTTCTGATGATCGGCTGGTCCACTGCCTATCTGGTGGCGGCCGCGACCCGGCACGGGCCTTTCCGCCAAGGTGAGCACTTCTGACGATCCGCTTGATCCGCGCAGGCGCTCAGGCGGGCGGGCTGAAATGCCCGCAGATCAGCGATATGCCGGCGATGATCAGCGCCAGCCCGACCAGGCGCGAGACATTTCGCCCGTCGCTCATGGCTTTTTCCAGAAGCACCAGGATGGCAAGGCCGGCGATCCAGACGATGTTCATGATGCCGCCCACGAACAGAAGCAGCATCAGGGCCCAGCAGCAGCCGATGCAATGGAAGCCATGGCGAAATCCCAGGCCGAGCGACGGCAAGGCCTGTCTTTGGAATCCGCCATGCTGCTGAATGAACTGCAAGGGCGTGCGGCAGTTCGTCAGGCAGCGGAATTTCAAGGATGACCATTGATACAATCCGGCGGTGATCAAAATACCGCCGCCTATGAAATCATTGCTGCTCGCCAGCATGGGGGTCAGGAGCGCGGCGTGGCCAAGACCATCCTGAAGGCCGGCCGCCAATAGGGAAAAAGCCGCCCAGGCCAACAGATATCCGCCGGCGAACCATCCTGTCGCGGCGAAGGGCTTTTGCTGGGCTTCGGCCTGACGCCCGACCCGCGCATAGAGAAGGATCATGGGCGCCGCCGAGGGCATCATCATGCCGGCCATCATCACCGCCCACATCAGGAAACCGAGCAGGAAATCCGTGATGGACCATGTGCGGATTTCCGGCCCCATCGCCATATCCATGCCGGGCATCGCCGGCGCCGCGGCCGGCATCGCCATATTCCTGGTGATCCATAGAATATAGAACCAGGCCAGTGCCGTCAGTATGACGAGGGCCGCCAAAACCGCCTGACGGTCGCGCCGCAGGAGCGTTTCGAATTTCGTACCGTCCATGCGTCAGCCGACCACGCCGTTTTGAGACAGGTTCAGTTCGCAGAAATGACCATGGCTGTCGGCCAGATCGATGGTCATGGGCTTACGGGTCTTCGACCATCCCCTTCCCACCTCCGCGAGGCGAAATTCAAAGCCGTTGGGACTGTCGATGCGTATGCGATGTTCGGCCTTGGTCACGGGATTGAGAATCGGATCGCCGCGCGATTCCATGATGTCTGGAACATGCAATCGCGCTCTGCGCCGCTGCACATCGATCTCAAAATCGATATCGGAATAGATCGGTTCATGAACCTTTTCCAGGGTCGAGGCGAACACGTTGAAAATCGTCGCCCCCGGCTCGGTGTCCTGTCCGCTCAATATGCGTAAAAGGGCGTCGCGTTGCGCATCGTCGGCGCGTTGGTCGATGACCAGCGCCGCCTCGCCATGCCCCTCATGAATCGGCCCTGGCCAGGTGAACATGCCCGCCACTTTCAGCCCGTCCAGCCTGGTGTCGCCATGATGGCCGCTATAAATCTGAAACCCGACCACTGCCCGGCAGTGGCCATGTGTCGGCAAGCCGTTGAATTGGCATGAACATCCATAGGAGCAGTTGCAGTTGGAAAATTCGAGCGCCCGGATTGTCCAGCTTGTTTCCGTCATGGCCCGCCCCCCCGCAACACCATCCCATATTAGCCTCTCCCGGAGAGGCTGACGAGCGCCGGACGGCGCTCTGGCTAGGGATCTGCCGCTATGGTGAACGCCGTGGCGAACCCGCCAAGGCCTATTGCGACTTTTTGGCGAAGGCTCATTGGGTGCTTTTCGGAACGACTTCCTTCCTTTGTCGTTAATTCGAACGATAGCGTACAGGAAGTGTTAGCGTGATGAGGGAACATACCGCCGGGGACTATTATAGGGCGTGCGCGGCCGAAATGATGGCCAAGGCACAGTCGGCCCCCAGCAAGGCCATCCGGCAGGCCTACCTGAATTTGGCCCTGAATTGGGCTCAGCAGGCCAATTCCCAGGAGATGTCGGAGCCCGAAACCGGGCCGCCGGATGCTCCCTAGCAAAAAATTTTGGAAAGCCCCATCCCTCCCGGAACCTTTTCGGGCAAGCTGGCGTTCGAACCTATAAGCCCCAGTTTTCTTTGGGGCTAAGGGGGTTGGTTTGCGCTTGGCCGGCCGGAATTTCAGCGGCGCAAGCAGCTTCCGCGCGTCGTAGGGGCTAACGAAATTTGACAGGGGCAGTGTATGAGGCAAGAGCGCAACGGGACCGCGACCGCGGCCCCTCAGGCGGCAGACGTAATTCCGCCTCCCTTAAAAACCTTGGGCCTGACGGACCCTTCAACCCTTTCCCCCATAGCCCTTAACGAATTGCTGCAGGCCCTTCAGGCCATGCAGGCGGGCGATTTTTCGGTACGGCTGCCCGGAAACCAGACCGGCCTTGCCGGCAAGATCGCCGACACGTTCAACGACATTGTTTCGACCAACCAGCGCATGGCCCAGCAGATCGAGCGGGTGGGCGAGGTGGTCGGCAAGGAAGGACGCACCCGCCAGCGCGTGTCGCTGGGCGCCGACAAGGGCGCCTGGGGTGAAATGGAAACCTCGGTCAACACCCTGATCGACGACTTGTTGTGGCCGACCGCGGAAGTCACCCGCGCCATCGCCGCGGTGGCGAAGGGCGATCTTACCCAAACCGTCAATCTGGACGTCGACGGCCGTCCGCTGAAAGGCGAATTCCTGCGCTCCGCCAATATCGTCAACACCATGATCAAACAGCTCAGCGTGTTCACCTCGGAAGTGACGCGCGTGGCGCGCGAAGTCGGCACCGAAGGCAAACTGGGCGGCCAGGCCCAGGTGAGCGAAGTGACGGGCGTGTGGAAGGATCTGACGGAAAGCGTCAACTCGATGGCCTCCAACCTGACCGGCCAGGTGCGCAGTATCGCCGAAGTCACCATCGCGGTGGCCAATGGCGACTTGTCGAAAAAGATCACCGTCGACGTGCGCGGCGAAATTCTCCAGCTCAAGGAAGCCATCAATACCATGGTGGACCAGTTGCGCTCCTTCGCCTCGGAAGTGACGCGCGTGGCGCGCGAAGTCGGTACCGAAGGCAAGCTGGGCGGCCAGGCGCTGGTGCCCGGCGTCGCCGGTACCTGGAAGGACTTGACCGACTCGGTGAACGCCATGTGCGGCAACCTCACCGACCAGGTGCGCAACATCGCGCAGGTGACCACGGCGGTGGCGCGCGGTGACCTGTCGCGCAAGATCACCGTCGACGTGCGCGGCGAGATCCTCGAACTCAAGGACACTATCAATACGATGGTGGATCAGCTCAATTCCTTCGCCTCGGAAGTGACGCGCGTGGC